>RFXU01000380.1 GCA_009921505.1 Flavobacteriaceae bacterium | reverse complement strand
AAGAAAGCTCTATAGTTTACACAATTCTTAGATGCATCGCGTACAGCTTGCTTTTCATCTAAATATTTTGGGATGTAGATTGCCAATCCAATTACAACGATGGCTCCCATCAAAGCACATAGCGTGAATAAGATTGCTTTAATTGGTGGGTTCCAGCTTATTTTTATCAACTCACCCCCTCCACTACCTCTAATGCCCGCAGCCTTTCCTCAATCTCAGTAAGCTCAAGCGTTCGCCTGTAGCTATCAATAAGCCCCATGACGCGCGTTGCCTCAATCGGGGTTAGCTTACCCTCACTTACGGCCCTAAGAACACTCCCAGCGGCTTCTGCGGCGTCCAGTGCGTTGCTCATTGTTGGCATAGAGAATGTTACGGCAGCATCCTTAGGTGGCGGCGCGATACGATCCATGCAGAGCCTCAGGGCAACGCTATCACCTTCCAATGCTTTATTGATGGCAGTTTGCGTTAATACTTCTACTTGGCCCTGTAGGAGACTTTCAACAGCAAGCGTAGCTTTATTTCTGGAGCCACGCGGTCTGCCAGGGTTTCCTGCTGAGAATTGGCCAGCCGTATTTCCACCGTTTTTCATGCGCAGTATTATAGCATAATATTTAATCAAATTTAATATTACTAGGCGAATATGCTCAAATTGTACGGTAAATAAAAAATTTTAAAGGTCTTCTAAAATGTAAGTTGCTAGAAAAGCGCATGCTACATCACGATTATCTTAATTTAACACTTTCTGATAATAATGTTCTAAAACGTAAAATGGGCATGCCTTCACAGACATGCCCATAAATTTTGCGATATTTTATGGTTATTTGTTAGACATGATTTGGTAAAGAATACCGCCTAATGCTGCCCCAATGACCCAATTGTATCCAGACAAAAACCCGAACCAAGGCACCCAAACGGTCAATACTGAAAAAATTGCAGCAACAGCAAATGCCCTAACTGCAATACTGTTCCAACCATTTTCATAATGATAGGCGCCCGCATTCATATCATACAAGTCGTTTACATTAAGCTCCTGATTTCGGTGCAAGTAATAATCGACAATCATAATACCAAATATTGGTGCCAGAACCGCTCCAAGTGTATTTACGAACGGGAAAATACCAAAATTGCTGATGTAAGCTGTCCAAAAGCCTCCGATAATAAGTGCGCAACCTGATGTTATTAGACCGGCACTTCTGAAACTTATTTTTTCAGGGTTCATGTTCGCAATACCATTCACGGCTGGGATAAAGTTGGCCACCAAGTTAATGCCAACAGTCGCCGCAAAGAAGGTGATTGCCGCTACGACACCAAGTAGAACGCTGTCTGTTCGCTCTACAATTTCAGTCGGGTTGGTAATTTGTTCGCCGAAGACAACCGCGGCGCCA
>RFXU01000379.1 GCA_009921505.1 Flavobacteriaceae bacterium | reverse complement strand
AACTCGTCAAACATGCGACCAGTAGCAGGATTGGACATTTTAGATTCGTAACTCATAGTTATTTCCTTTAAGAAGTGTTGTTTGTTGTATGTCTACATTATACATACTTTTGTCTGTTTGTCAACCCCGCTAATGGGGGTATTTTGGATTTTATACCAAATAAACTTTTACGCCGGTTTCTCGTGCTAGGTCAATATTATGCTGATCGTCGTCGTAAAAATAAACCACATCAAAAAGCTCTTTAACGGTCTGTAATACTTTTTGCTTTTCTTTTGCGATATTTACTTTTGAATCGTCAGAACCCACAGCGTGAACCTTAACCGGCTTCACACCAAAACCGCAAAGCCACTCAGCAATCGCTTTCGATACGTTGTCGGCACGAGCAGTCAAGACATAAACCGCAAAACCTGAATCGTGAACTTCTTTTGCTAGATGGATCAAGAAAGTAGGGTTTGCATTGTGAATGAACTTATCAGATCGAAACTCTGAAAAATCATATACTTCACCGTCTGCGAGAACGTCAGTATTGAACTCGGCGGGAGTCAATTTGCGAACAGGTAAACCGCGAGTACCGCTACCGCTTGGGCGACGAACCACAACGCAACAATCAGTAGTGGCGAGAGTGTCATCAAAATCAAATACAAATGCTTTTTTCATAATCTTATATCCTTTTAACATGCTGACATTATACCATACTTTGCCGCATTTGTCAATAGGGCATCACCTTCTAAAATCCATTTTGATGGAAATTTCTTGGGAGGGTGTTTCATCCCAAATATTCGGGCAGCGGGTTTGCAGTTGGTAGCTTATCCGATTCGCCTCATTTCGTTGAGCAGAACAGCCGGTACAAAGTAGCCCCAAAAAGAAAGCCACAACCAAAACCAAAACCGCATTTCTTTCTTGTTTTTTCATATCAAAATCTCCTTACTATTAGTATCGGCTATTGTGCTGCGTCAAGTACAATCAAAATTGAAAAAAGTATTGTTAAACTTGCGCTTACGATCATCATAATTTCTAACATAGTGTTTTCCTTTCTACTATATATTATCGCCATCCCTTTGACACGTTTGGTCACATCTACTCCAAAAACTTTAGAAAAGACAGAATAGTTGTAAGTTGTTGGTATATAAGGAGTTACGTCGTTCGGGGCAGCCCCGGCGCACCTAAGTCGTTGCTACATAAGGAGTTACGGCTGCTATCCGCTTTGATCGGGTAAGACTACCACGGCCACCAGTGTAAAGCTAGGTAAGCTAGGGTACACGCGCCCGTAATCGTTAAAAACGGCACCATCACAATTGAGAATAATAGCATAAATAATCCCAATTCGTCATAGATTATTGTCAATAGATTTTTCATAAATTTTCCTAGAAATATTTCTTTACTGCGTCAAGGCTGATGATTGCTTGCTG
>RFXU01000378.1 GCA_009921505.1 Flavobacteriaceae bacterium | reverse complement strand
ATCAATATACAACCTTTCATAACACTTTGCAAACGTTCGTTTAACAAATGTTATAAATATGTTTGTGTGGTGTCTGACGCGATCCGGCGCCGGTAACTGTTGACAATGATTGATGGCCTTTACAGGTTAGGCGTTTACTTTTGTGCGCCTGTCTTTGCGTACAAACCGCGATCGATCCGTTCGGCTAATCCTGATAAGGTTAGATATTCCAAGACCTGTTGCGCGTATTGCAGCGTGTATCCGCGATCCACTATTTCTTGTTTCACGTCCAAGCGTGTGAATTCGGTTTCTAATTCGTGGTAGATTTGGTGTGCTATCTGCATTTGTCCTGTGGTTGCGTTGCGGTTGAATTAGATTAAATCAGTTATCTGATATAAAATTTAATCAGTTAATTGCCCTGCCATCTTTTTAAGGCGTTCATTTCGTTCAGTTTCAGCGCTTTTTAAGGCCTTTGATTCCTTTGATTCCGGCGCTTTTAAGGCGTTGCATTCGTTGCGATCCGGCCGGTGCGTGATGGCGCCGGTGTGATCGTATGAATTTTGGCCGGTAGAATGTGAATTTCTGCCCCTGACGTTTGAAAAACTTTGATTAATCAAACAGATCGTGTGAATTATTCCCCTATTCTTTGAATAATTGACCTAATTGTTTGAATTTTTGCCCCTGGCGATCCGGTAAATGTTCGGTATTGCCCCGAATACCTTTGGCCTTTCGCGTTCGATCAGTCCGGCGCGGATAAGTTTATTGATATATCGCGCTGCCTGACGCTTACTGACCCCCAGGCCTTCGGCGATCGTGTCCATATACAACTGGCATTCGCCATCGTTGCAATGATTCAAGAAAAAAATATAACAGATCATTTCGGCGGCGTTGATATTGTGGTGCAGCTGCATATTTAATACCCAATGCAGATTTGGCGAATAGTGCATATCGAAAAATGTTTTTTGGCGTGTTTTTTTTTTAGCATTCATAAGTTTCAGATTCACCCCTTTTTTTTGCTTACGCCCCCTTTTTTTTTCCCTGTGGATACATCTGTCCGTCCACCCCCCACCCTATGATCCTGTGGTAACTGCCCTGTTATGCAAAACCCCCAGGTTGTGGATACATCTGTCCCTGTTAATACTTCAAACCCCTTTTTTTTTGCTTACGCCTTTTTTTTTGCTGACGCCTAATAACCGCAAATCGTATCCAAGAGCTAAGCGTCAAAGGCAAAGGGGGGCCCTAAGGTCGATCGTCGCTGATCGCCTTTGGCCTGTGACCCCTTCGCTTATGTTCGCTTGTGTCTGCATTCCGCAAACCGTAGAGCCTGTCGCGTGGCGTCCCTGATATATTGCAAGTTAATCAGGTTGATCGTTCAGCTGCTTACCCAACTTTGCACAAGGTCGATCTTTCGGCATCTTTCCGGCTATGTGC
>RFXU01000377.1 GCA_009921505.1 Flavobacteriaceae bacterium | reverse complement strand
GCTGGTCTCGTCTTCTAAATCAGTAATGAAAGTTTGGTTCTTTTCGTCGCGTCTGACCAGAGAAAATCCAAAAGATTTTAATTTTTTGTCTTGGATGTTGACACGGCCTATCATGCCTACCCAATTTCCGTGCACTTTCCCCCGGTGGCCATTGTGGAAAACAAAACTCCCAACGCCGTAAAAAATAGGTTTTGATTTATAAATTTCTGTAGGAAGTGGCATGTGTGGGCCATGCCCCAGAATTATATCTGCGCCAGCATCAATGGCTGCGTGAGCGATTTCACGCATATAATCAAGTACATCCTCTTTATAGCCCCAGTGGAATGAGGTGATCAAAATGTCCGTTGTTTCTCTCAATTTGTGGATTTGTGTAACGAGATCTTTGAGATATTTTTTGTCAGCCCATGTATGGATATCTGGAGGTGTGCCGGGCCGGTTTGATGCGTAACCATCGATTTTTGGGCTATAAGCAGTATGAATTTTTACCGTAGCGACACCGGGGTGTGATGCGGACGCTTCATGATTGCTGGGCCAGTAAACAGATGTTCGCTGGATAAGCCCAACTCGAATGCCGTTGATTGTTTTTAAGGCGGGTTGACACGCTTCTTCCCAATTTTTGCCTACTCCGGAGAACGCTATCTGCTGGTCGTTTAGAACAGCAATAGTTGACCTAATTGCTTCATCACCAAAATTTGTGTTATTCGCATTACCAACCATAGTGATGTTGGCGGCTTTTATAGCTTTCACAGCGGCTGGGTGTGCATAGAAGCCCTCACGCTGACCTGATCGTTCGTAGAGGTGTCTGGTGCAAGACTGATTATCTTCCTTACTTTCATCAGCAAAGAAACAGCATTCCAAATTTGAGATCACCGCATCTGCTGCCTGCAATTCAGATCTTATGCGCTCAAAAACGTGTTTTGCATCCCCCAAGCCCATGAAGTTTAGATCACCAGTCAAAATAAATTTCTGCTCAATGGACATAAAAATTCATCCTCTTACTTTTTCAAAATATTTGGCTGTCAGCTGAGCCAGTTTAGACTAATATTTTTTAATATTATTTAAATAACCTTGTGGCCAAATAAATATGAACAAAAGCATAGCAGAATTTGCATCGAAGCTAAATTTGGATCGGATTGATGCTTCATCTTTCAACTCAAGAGGCTCAATCCCAGGTGCAATAGGAAAGAATTGATTCGGATTTCCAATACCAACTTCCAACAATTCATCGCGTACTTGCTTTCCAATCGTCACAAGGGCATCAGAGCGATCAGCAAGGCGCCGCTCAAGAAAATTCAAAACTGTCCGCTTCACGAAACCAAATTCAGGGTCATAGAGGTGGTGGCCATGAAATGAGTGAACTACAGGAGTTTCACGTCGTCCTAGCCGCACCAAAAAACCGGCTTTGAAAGTA
>RFXU01000376.1 GCA_009921505.1 Flavobacteriaceae bacterium | reverse complement strand
GCTCTCTTTCCCCAACCATTGAATGGATCATCAAATTTTTTATGCAACTGGGCCTCCTTTTTGTTAGACAGAAGTTACTATACTAAATCTTTGAGAAAAAGATCGTTAAATAAATGTAATCACTTTCAAAACGGCATGAATAAGGATGAAGACAGTTGCGACGATAATATTAAAAAATAAAGAGAAGTTGCAATTACGGCGCATAATTTTGGAGGAAGGCTTGACGCGCTTATTACAACCAAGTGTTATTTTTTAATCACACGATCTATCGTCATTTTAGTTCACCATATATCTTTAGCTCATTTTCGAGTAATCTATATTCATAAAAATATAAAAATGAGGCAGTAAAATGAACATCCGTGCAGCATATGACTTGCCGCTTTTTGATCGTCGTGCACGGTCGTTAAAAGGCAAACTCAACTTTAAGTTCACCACATACATGATGATTTTATTTATCTTAATCGTGGTAACGATAGAAACTCTATCAGTTTAAAAAAATGTTTCAAAAATCCACCTCTGCGTCTATCATCTGGCTGCTTCTGCAAGGCGTTGGCATCCGTCTGATAGCTATATTATTTTCCACAGTACTGTTGGGCATATAGTTCCAAGAGGTAGGCTCAACATATGTAACTCGCAATTATGATACTTTGGACTATTTTGAAATTGAAATTGCCCTTTAAGGCACCAAATCCTTGAAGGCGCTTGATATGGCCCGAAATATTCATCTATTGGAGTTCAAAGAGTTTTATAACGGTATGCGGGAGGCTTGGCGAACTGCACAGGGAGAAAAATTTGTTATTCCAAGCTATATCGATGGTTGGTTCATATCAACACTGGCGCCCGATCACTGTCCGCCCCAAAAGAAATATTCTCGACGTCATATAGGTCTATTTGAACACGTGACTTGCTATTGTATTTATACCGCTTCAAAATATTCACCCTTTAAAGCAAACAGAGACGACAAAAACGTGCCTAACTCAATATGTGACTTTGTAGCAGAAGAGATTGGCTTAGATTTTACTACTGTTAAGCGCATGTGGATGCATAGGGATCGCGATTTATTTCCAAAAATAAAACGTGGGCACTGAATTAATTTTATTACTATTTATAGTTATTTACTTTTGGTTTTTATTTACCTTAATGCGCAGCTAGTAATGAATTGTGAAACCACCAATAGATAAAGTCTTTTTTATCAATTGGAGCACTATTTATAAAAGCCTATTCGAGTGAAATATTGTTTGTGGGACCATCTAAATTTTAACTTACAGTGCAGTATTATAAAGGCTTTTTCATAATCAAATGGGATAAATTTTTATCGGTGTCTTAAAAGCATTCATGAAATCCAACTATTCCAAATCTTTCAAATTAGAACGCAAAGATATGGACTTAAACATGCCTGTGATCTCTGATTGCGGTATG
>RFXU01000375.1 GCA_009921505.1 Flavobacteriaceae bacterium | reverse complement strand
ACACAAGAAAATGCTCAAAAATTAATAGACGAGGGTAAAGCGAGATCCAAATAGATTTCATCCCATGATAATAAGCAATTAAATAAGTGGAAACCTCCAGCCACAATCGAGCACATTCACTCGTGCATTTGTAACTTGGTTGTTAATTTCAGGATTTAAAAAATCTTTCAAGGGCGAAGTATTTAAAAAAATTGATGCATTTCGTGGGGGGACAGTCTTTGAAGTTTCACAAAAGTTATTAAAGTTTTTCTGGCCAATATTTATGTCGCCAGTAATCAAGGGTCTGTTTTTGTCTCTTACTAAAAAGCCTATTGGACCAATATCATTTTCTTTCGAAGTGAATTGGATGATGCAATTAAATTTTGGCAATTCTGAAGCCGCACAAGATAAAGTTACCTCTAGTTCATGTCTTAGAGACTTCTTCCAGATCTCTACACTCAGTATAGTTAATTGTAAGTAACAATCCTGTCCCACCAACTTTATGGCCCTTTACTACCAACTAGTTGTCGCTCGATTAATTCTCTTAATTTGGTGGTCGCAGCCGATTTAATCTGAGAAACACGACCAGTTGTTACAGCCATTACTTCTGCTATTTCATAGACATTTAGTTCTTCAACATAATAGAGTTGAAGGACCAGTAATTGTTGTTGGTTCAATTCTGATAGATTGTTGCGTAAAATTTCTCGTAACTGACCGTTATATATTTTTTCCTCAACCGAGGGCTCCAATGAAAATAAAAAATCTCCAAATGCCTCATTAGCCTCTTCAATACTTTGATGCTGGTTGGCCGCAAAATCAAATTTCCAGGTTGCCAAATCGCTTATACCCACCTGTAATTCTGATGAAAGCTCTTCAATTGTGGGCTCTCTTTTGAATTGTGCCTCCAATTTTCTTCTGGCGCGCTCATAGTCTTGCTTCCGCTTAATCGTGCCCCTACAAAGATTTGATGATCGACGCAGATGATCTATAATTGATCCTTTTATCCTTAGACGGGCATAAACCTCAAAGTTAACATTTTCTTTGGGAGTATAATTGTGCGCCGCTTCAACCAATCCAACCATTCCCAATTGCAACAAGTCATCAATCTCAACAACTTTCCCAACCCTACCGAGATAATAAAAAGCAATTTTTTTGACCAACTCAAGGTTTTCCTCAATGAGTTGCTTTTTATCATGTTGATTTTGCGAGTATCCATGTACCATTCAAAAACTTACTTGTCGAAAAAATTGATGCCGGGTGAAGGCGTAGGCTCGATTTCATTCAAAAACCTTGTGATCGAAGATAGATTTTTTACGGCAGTCGTATTTATTTGATTTTTTTGAAGTGCAATTGGCTTTCGAGATAAAATTGAGTTTTTTATTTCAATTGAGTTTGGTAGCCAGCCTGCGAAATTCAACTCAACACTCAAAAATTTACTAACTATTTTTTTGAAGCTTTCAT
>RFXU01000374.1 GCA_009921505.1 Flavobacteriaceae bacterium | reverse complement strand
GGCGACTCGCTTAAATCCTTGTTTCCCATTATCAGACTTCTCCTTCAATGCCTGTTCCACAGCATTTTTAATTTCGTCAGACTTGATGTCATCTAATCCGAGAATCCAATTTAAGTAATTTGGATCTTCCGATTCTACCTGACCTAAGGTTTTACCCTTATGTTTCGGAAAAGGACAAATAGTGTCCCGCCAATTAGTTTTCTCCTCTTGCACGGCAACAGGATCGTTTTCCTCAAGCCAACCTTGTGGAGTGGAGTGCTGGTCAGTTATGTCGTTTCCGACATATTTAATTTCCTCCTCAGTCTGCTCCTTTGTTGGCCTTGCTTCCTTAGACTTAGCAATCATAACTTCATCATAACTTGCGTAGGAAGATTCCACTCCAATACCAAGAGATGCCATTGCTCTACCAATCGCAGAAGTTTCACAATTCTCTAAGTGAGAGGTTTTATTAACCATGCTTGTTTTATCATCCTTAAACTCGTGGGCATGTCCTGTTCCACGAATCCGACCTTCTTCATCCTCGATGTGGGCTTTAAAAATCACTGATCCTGTGGATTCATTATTCTCCACGATCTCTGTAATAATTGCCCATTCGGGATGGTTTTTACGAAAGACCATAACTCGGTCTTTCACTTCCATGTATTCCTTACCTCTTATTTTCATTCCTATCCTCCAGTTGTTGGGTTTGCTACAAATTGTGGCCCTTCACTAGGCTCACGATTATTGGCAATATCCATGATTTCACTTCTCACTGATTGTTTCCCATTTTTTTCCATATCAGGGGTTATGTTACGAAAATGCGTAAAGCCAAGAAAAAAACGAAGATGTTGTAAAAAAACTTTTTTTGTTATGAAAACTTGACAATTATTTCATTTCGTTTCATTAAGTATCAATATTGCCCATTTTTGGATTATGAAAAATAACGAAACCCTATACGCTGTAAATACAAGGATCTCAACGGATGTAGCTGAGAAAATGAACGGATTACTGGCGTTAACCAAAAAGTCTACATCAGCATTTGTTCAGGACGCTATACTTGAGTACCTGGATCAAGTGTTTGATAAAAACTACAAACAATCAAAAGCGCTGCAGATTGATATTTTTGCAGCACAGATAGAAAGGAACGATTAAATTATTATGAACAACCCCGCCACCCAAAACATAACAATTCTGCACGATACCCAAGAGTGGTCTACTGATTTGGATGGTGAGATTGGCGAAATAAGAGTCGACGGGAAACGACTAAGTGATATTCACGACCTGACCACCAAGATAGATAGGATGACCACCATAATTAAAGCACTTGCGCTAACTGCTACATTGCTAGCGGTTATTGGAGTTGCTGGTGTATCAGGTATCGGGTCTTGGCTTGTTGCACATCACGACCAGATAAGTGCAACCCTAGATGCCTCCCAGGCGGAACTCAATAGATTGACTAAC
>RFXU01000373.1 GCA_009921505.1 Flavobacteriaceae bacterium | reverse complement strand
TTGTGTGGCGTTATTGTTGCTCGCCATTTGGCGAATGATTTCTAATCTTTGTGATTCTGTCATATTGGTAATTATGGTTAATTTTCTTATTCTGTCAAACTTTTTATGCAAAGAATGGATGTTTTTTTACTGAAGAAAGAGGAACGGCAACACGCTTTTGCGAGCGATAAATTCTTGCCAAAACAAAAGTTTCAGCTCCATCTTTGTGGAAACCCTCAACTTGGAGGATGCGTTTTTGGTAATCGGTTACTACATCTTTAATCTTAATCATATCTTAATTTAATCTTATTTTTAATTTAACGCAAGAAAAAAGTGAATTATTTTAGTCAACCCACTCAACGAATTCAAACTTGCGAGGCAAATGCTCGCATTTCATTATTACATTACGATCCACAATTTCACCGCTCTTGCGGTCTACGATGTTCACCTTGGCGATGAACCCATTAACTTTATTATCTTTTATTTTAATCATACTTTAACTTAGCACATAAAAAGGGTTTTGTCGAATTTTTTTTTGATTATTTTTATCATTCCCATTGGGAATGATATCCATAATCGTAGTCGTCATATGGGTCTATGTATGGTTCTTCGTGATTGCGATGCACCTCAGGCATGGGAGCAGGCTCTTTGCATTCCCGAAGTTCGGCAAGGATTTTTTCCTTGCGAGCAAGGGAGGCAAGCACCTCTTGCTGTTCTTGGTGTTCCAGGTCTGTCATACCTGTGGCGTGAGCGAGTCGGTCGAGTGAGTCGTATGTATCTGTCATATATATATAAGGTACTGTAGTTGGCTACAGATAGCAAGCAAAAAGCGATTTTTTTTCATTTTTTTTATTTTTTATTTCATTGATATTCAAAGACTTCCGGCACGGCCGGCAGGGGCGACCTGTAGCCTAAGTTATTGATTTAAAAGAGTTTAGGAAGGGGGCTTTCCGCTACGCAGTCAACCCCCTTCCCTGTGCTAAGATAGAGTTGGAAAAACGAATTCTTTAAGAAAACCAATGCAGAAAACTACTCCAAGAAAAATTGCTATTGACATTACGCTTCTGAGTCGTGAACGATTTTTACATTGTCGAAAATGAATTCGATAACGCCATTGACTCTTTCGAGTACGCTAGAAACGACTTTTTCGGAATGTTCGCCAAGTTCTTTTTCTAAGATTTTTGTTTTTAAGAATTGCACTTCGCCCATTGCGTGAGCGAGTTCGTGTGTAGATTTTTCCATTAAGTCTGAGTGTATTATTTTGTATTTCATGGTTCTATTATTAACGATTGAAAAAGGTAAGTCAAACTTTTTTAGTTATATTTGATTGTTTCTCTAGTGACAACTACATCGCTGAAACTAGCAGAATCACGAATATCCTCTTCTTCTCGAAGGATAGTGTTAAGGTAAGGAGCTTTACCTGTACGCTTGTCGATACTAGCAACTCGCACGCGAGGAAAC
>RFXU01000372.1 GCA_009921505.1 Flavobacteriaceae bacterium | reverse complement strand
AAAGTCCCCCCGCTTGGTGGCGGCCAAAAAAGAAACGGGGTCCCCCCCTTGAAGGTTTGTAAAAATACGGTCTTTCATGGTTTATTGTTTTATTTCTTTGACTGCTTCCGATACGGTCTTGCGTTTGGTAAGTTTAAACGGCTTCGGGGAATAGATTAACGGGTGGAGGTTTTCCTTCCTGTGGGCATCCCAGATAGCGTTGAATTCATCGAGTGTTAGAATACGGTTTTTAGAATGGTTCATCTTCGTTTATATCAATATTTTCTTCTTCGTGTTTAATCAATGCGACCTTTGTAATTCCGCCCGATTTGGCAGATTTTACTTCATAGCCCTTAAATTCACCGTACTTTTTAAAGCTGCTTGTTACTTTGTTTTGAGTAGTAAACTTCCGTTTTTCGGGGTACATTTCCAAAAATCTGTCAAATAAATTTTTAGTAAAATGGTATGTTCCGATTTCAATTCCTTCAAAAAAGTTAAACAATTCAATGCTTATGTCATCCAAAAGTTTACGATATTGAAGGTTTACTGTAGGCATATCAATCAATCCTAATTTTAAGTAAATGCGGTAACATTCAATCATGTACCTGTCAAACCTTGCCCACTCTTCATCATCCCAATCATTGAATAACTGGTGGCCAAATTCATCTATCGGAGTGTATTTATCCGAGTAATGACTGGACATTTCAACTTCGTATTTCCGGGCGTTAAATGAAGCTGAATCCCCTTTTATCGTATAGTTTGTGGTTATGATAATTTTAGGGCTTTCAGTTACATCTAACTTAATTGAATCTTTGCCCTTGTATTCAATGGTTATGCCCTCAGTAATAACCGAAAAAAGGCTCTCAAAATCAAAGTTCTTTTTAACATCGTCAAATACAAGTACCTGACAATCGGTTGAAACGGATTGATACGGGAAGGACTTTTTAAAATCAAAAGTTTTACCATCCAGACTTTGCACCTTTTTCATCTGTTTAAGTGCGTTCCAAAACAGCCCTTTGCCGCTTCGCCCGTTTGGGTTTTCGCTCACCACTTCGTCATTGAATATTATGGCCTTGTTGTTTGCGTTGGTTTTGAAAGAGTGTAATAAGTACCCTATTACCGTTTGGAAGGCTTTGTATTTTTCTTGGTTTTGTCCGGATATATTCCAGATAAATGTACGGTATTCTGATTTGTGGTGGTCGCATTCTTTGTATTCCCTGTCAATAACCTGACCCTTCCAGATTGACAATTCAGCATCATCATACGATATTGTTTCAATGGTTTCATCAGAAACCTTTACAATGCAATTCCGGTAAAATAGATACCCGGCTTCTTGGGTGTCTCTCATTACTTTTATGTTTTTAGTCTTAATCATTGACAGAAATTCACGTTTAAAATACTTTAACGTGCCTGACATTAAGTTAAATACCGAGGGGGATATTTTATTTTCAAGTATCCATT
>RFXU01000371.1 GCA_009921505.1 Flavobacteriaceae bacterium | reverse complement strand
AATTATATCACAGATGGTTATGAGATAAGTGGTGGTGGAGATTTTATCCAGCGTAATGCCATGGTTCTTGTGGCCTTAATTCAAGAGATCAATGCCCAAAAACAAGGCAATGAAGAGCTCGTTGTCCTGGGACCGAGTATGGGCGGTTTAATTGGGCGATATGCTTTGGCTTATATGGAGCAGGAAGGCTTGCCGCACGAAACGCGTTTGTATTTATCTTTTGATTCGCCGCATCGTGGCGCCAATATTCCCATTTCATTACAGTATTTGATCAATTATTTTGCCGTGGTGGGCGGTGATCCAATGGCTCAAGCTACGGTGGACTTTGTACTTAATTCGACAGCGGCAAAGCAAATGCTCGTAGATCATTTGTCGGGACATTTGCTGGCTGGATCAGATTTAGAACAAGATCCTAACTTATTATTGCCTGCAGGCGCGCCTAATTTTCGCGATGAATTTCAGCAAGAGCTTGATGCCTTGGGCTTTCCACAGGATGTGCGCAACGTGACCATGATTAACGGTGCTGTAGATGGTACTAATGTTGGGAGTCCGGGAATGGAAGTCGTCAATACCAGTTTAGAGATAGATGCGCTTACCGATATTGATATTGCTTTATACTTTACCCCTGAAGCTGGACAAAACATCACCGTGACTGATGTGGCGACCTTTTTTATTGGCATTCCAATTTCTAATTTTTCTGCAGATTCGGAATCGCCTGCAACTTCAGATGGTATCGACAGTGCCCCCGGTGGAACAGGAAGTATCACTCTCGCTTTTGGCGGTGGCGGTGGCAGTCCAATTTTTGAAGAGTTCCTAGCAGCCCTCAATCAAGATTATTACAGTTTTATTCCTACGATGAGTGCCTTGGCCATAGATACCGATAACTGGCATGGTCCCGCAGATCTTTCGGCGTCTCCTTTTGATAATATTGAGGCTTCGACTAATAATTCTCTCCATGTCAGTCTGAATCAGTCTATGGCAGATTTCGCGATCATTGAGATTTTTGGATCACTGTCAAATGATGATTTTACTGCTGTTATTGGCCCAAAATTACGCAACCCAGCCCAAGAGGCCATTGAGCTTTATTTGCCTCAAACTTGGCAACAAAGTCCTCTGAAAGCTAACCTCTATAGCCTTGACGGCAGACTCATTGCTCAGAAACAGTGGGAAGGGGTTACACAAAATATTCAATGGACTTACGAGTTGTCTCAAGGGATCTATTTGTTGGAACTGCATAGTGGTGCAAACATTGCCCATTTGCGTGTTTTGAAGCAATAATTTTGAAGTCCGGAGATTTTCTGCTAAGAATTCTCGGCTGCACCAAATTTTTAATGGCGCAAATCACCTTTTACTGATGATGGTAGGGTTCTCCTTTGAGAATCGTAAAGGCGCGATAACATTGCTCTACCATAAAAAGTCTGACCATTTGGTGGCTAAAGGTCAT
>RFXU01000038.1 GCA_009921505.1 Flavobacteriaceae bacterium | reverse complement strand
CGGCTATGATTCCATAACCCATGATCATGATAATTGAGGCAATAAATTGGCCTAATGGCGTGACAGGGGTGATGTCTCCAAAACCAACTGTGGTCAAGGTGACGATACACCAATAGATTCCTTTTGGGATGCTTGTGAATCCACTTTCTTCTCCTTCAATAAGGTACATAAGGGTTCCGGCAATCATGGAGATAATAAGGACTGTAAATAGAAAAACAAGAATTTTGGGTTTAGACAATTTCAAGGCCTCCTTTAATCGATGTCCCTCCTTGATATAGCGCGTTATCTTTAAAATTCTAAAGACGCGAAGCAGGCGCAAAGCCCGCAGTGTGGCTAAAGCCGCAGTTCCACTAATGAATAAGGAAAGATAAAGCGGGAAAATCGCAACTAAATCAACAAGGCCATAAAAACTAAAGATATAATGCCTTGGTTTATTGATGCAGATGATTCTTAAAATGTATTCAATGGTAAAGAGTACAGTAATAACCCATTCTGCTCGGACAAAGAAAACATACCAATATTCTGGCAGCCCTTTGACGCTCTCGAGCATAACAAACAAGACACTCGCTAGGATAAAAAGCAAAAGAAGAACGTCAAACCATTTACCCGCAGCAGTATCGGCCTCATAGATAATTTCGTGAAGCTTTTTTTGCCATGGTCGAAGCGTTGATTGGTTCATAAGGACTTGGTTGTGTTCTTAAAAATAGTGAAGATTTCGAACATAGGAGGGGTCCCCTCTAAATCAATCATTGAGATTTAGAACCTTTAATACTTTGTGTCTTCGTAAGTACGACTGTATAATATGCTGTGCATCTCTGTTGTCTTGCATGGGGCGGATAATCGATTTTAGAACTTCTGGATTCTGAATTTGAAAGTTTAGCGAATAATAGCCAAATCCTTTAAATGCCCCTTTTTCAATGAGAATGCAAGAACGTTCTTCCAGATGACGCCCCTTGTCAATGATTAAGAGATCACTGGATTGATATTGATTTTTTGCAATGAATTCCCGGACTCTTTGATTGTATTCATCGGGAGTTTCTTCCCCAATACAGGCCCCACGGCATTGTTCAAGACTATAGAGGAAACAAGCTTCTTTACTTTGATAAAGACTATTTAATTTTTGACAAAGCCCATGCTGATCTGTGATTTTGAATAAAACAGATTTTGCCTGAGCAAAAGTGGTGAAGGTTGTAATTGACTTTTTTCTTCGGTCCGAGGGTTCGACCTTAAGATTAATATATCCCTGTTCATCGGTAAAATGCGTTAACTGGTATCTGAACAAAGATCGTCTCAATGATCTGTTATAAAGAGGCTTGTGTAGTTTTATTTCTTCACTTTCTTTAAGTAGTGCGATGAGCTCATTTCCAGTGCGCTCTACCTGAACATCGGCAGTTTCTAACTGAAGCTTTTTACTTTTTCGATCTTGTCCAGTAAAGTGCTGGTTCAATCTTTTTTTGATGTTTTTACTCTTTCCAATATAAATCAGTTTTCCTTCCGAATTACGCAGATAATAAACACCAATCTCTGATGGCGCTTGTTCGATCAACTCCAAAAGTTTTGGTTCGATTTGTTTTTTGGGGTCGATCCGAATCGAGGATTGCACAATGCTTTTTTCGATATCTCGATCCATGAGCATCTGGAATAACTTGACGGTGGCTAAAGCATCTCCTTGGGCGCGATGCCGATCACTGATGGGAATTCCTAGGGCACGAACCAGTTTACCAAGACTATAGCTGGCATGACCGGGCAATAATTTTTTGGATAATTCTACCGTACATAATGTCTTTCGTTCAAAGTCATATCCTAAGCGATCGAATTCAGTGCGTAGGACACGATAATCAAACTGGGCATTATGGGCCACTAGAACGGCATCCTGGGTAATTTCGACGATACGCTTTGCGACCTCATAAAATTTTGGCGCTTGGCGTAACATTGAATTATTGATCCCGGTAAGGGAGACTACAAAGGCTTGAATTGGGCGCTCGGGATTTACAAGACTGATAAATTGATCGACTATTTGGTAGCCGTCGTGCCGATAAATCGCAATTTCGGTTATGCCTTCTTCGTTAAACTTTCCTCCTGTAGTTTCTATGTCGACAATTGCGTACATGTTTCAAGATCAAGTTTAATGGGGGAGTCTTGATCCGAATATTGCACTCCCTACACGAATCATATTGCTGCCAAGTTCTAGGGCCAAAGGATAATCGCCACTCATTCCCATAGATAAAATCTCAAGATTATGCGCCGATTTATTTTGATCAAAAAAGGTTTTTAGAAGAGAAAACTCGTGCTTTATTTGTTCGCTGTCCGGGGTAAAAGTAGCCATACCCATAACTCCGCGAATATTAATGTTCGGCATGGGATTTGTCCTTAGCTGTTCTAAAAAGGTTAGGGCCTCATTGGGTTCAAAACCAAATTTCTCCTCCTCTTTAGCAATTTTTATTTGAATTAAACAGTCAATTACGCGACGATAGCGGGCCCCCTGTCGGTCGATTTCGTTGGCCAATTTAACCCGATCTAATGAGTGTATCATTGAGACATAAGGGGCGATGTACTTTACTTTATTGGTTTGTAAGTGTCCAATCATGTGCCATTGTATATCGCGAGGCAGTTCTTCCCATTTCTGGGTCATTTCTTGAACTTTGTTTTCCCCAAAAATTCGATGTCCAATGGCGTAAGCCTCCAGGACCGCCTCCTTAGGTTTGGTTTTAGAAACCGCAACCAAAGTCACATTATGAGAAATTTCAGATTTTAATTGCTTTAGATTTTGACTTATCGAATCCCCCATAGTTGTGTTTTAAGCAAATCGAGAAGCCACCTTTTCGGCTTTCTTGCTTTCGCTATAGTCATAGAATCCTTCTTTACTTTTTACGCCAAGTTTACCCGCTTGCACCATATTCACAAGTAAAGGGCAAGGGGCAAATTTAGATTCTTTAAACCCTTGATGCATCACATTTAAAATGGAGAGGCAAACATCAAGGCCGATGAAGTCTGCAAGTTGCAGTGGGCCCATTGGATGCGCCATACCGAGTTTCATAATTTGGTCAATTTCTTGGACGCCAGCCACGCCAGTATGCAGGGTGAAAATAGCCTCATTGATCATGGGGATCAATATTCTATTGGCGACAAAACCAGGGTAATCTTGAACAGAAACCGGTATTTTGCCTAATTTTTCCGACATCTCCTTAACCACTTGAAAAGTCTCTTGACTGGTAGAATATCCCGAAATTATTTCGACAAGCTTCATTAAAGGCACTGGGTTCATGAAGTGCATGCCAATGACGCGGTCGGGCCGATTGGTTACTGCGGCAATGGAGGTAATAGAAATCGATGAAGTATTGGTCGCGAGTATCGTATCGTCGGGACAAAAGCGGTCTAAATCATTGAAAATGCTTTTTTTCAGCTCCTCTTGTTCAGTAGCGGCTTCCACAACCAAACTCGCATATTCGACGCCGGCTTCAAGATTGGTATAGGTCGTAATGTTAGCCAGCGTCTGAGTTTTTATTTCCTGGGTAATGCTGCCCTTGGCTAACATTCGATCAAGATTAGCCTCTATGGTACTGAGCCCTTTGTCTAAGGCTTTTTGTGAAACGTCAATAAGTTGAACGCGAAAATCATTCTGGGCAAATGTATGAGCGATGCCGTTGCCCATAGTTCCTGCGCCAATAACAGCTACATTTTTCATAATTCTATTTTTTAAAATTTTCGATTACCATTAAAGCGACCTTTAATGCTTGAGCCCCATCATTTAAATCGACAATAGGTACGGTATTTTTTTCAATAGCATCGGCAAAGGACTCTAATTCATCGAGAATAGCATTATTGCTTCCGATTTCGGGATTATCAAAATAGATCTGTTTTTTTTGACCTTCAGCATTTGATAAAATCATAGCAAAATCATCTGGGTGTTCCGGAGCATTTTTCATTTTGACCACTTCACAAGTTTTATCCAAGTAGTCTACAGATATATAGGCATCTTTTTGAAAGAAGCGCACTTTGCGCATTTTTTTCATGGAGATACGACTTGCCGTCAAATTTGCCACACATCCGTTTTCAAACTCAATTCTGGCATTGGCGATATCGGGGGTTTCGGAGATCACCACAACTCCGCTTGCACTGACCTGTTTTACGGGGCTTTTAACCACACTCAGCACGGCGTCAATATCGTGAATCATTAAGTCCAAGACCACCGGTACATCCGTTCCACGCGGATTAAACTCTGCAAGTCGGTGCGTTTCGATAAACATCGGCGATTGAATTTTGTCTTTAACCGCTGTAAACGCTGGATTAAACCGCTCTACATGTCCCACTTGTCCTTTGAGTCCTTTTTGCTTGGCTAAGGCAATGAGCGTTTCTGCTTGATCGGTCGTTTCAGTAATTGGTTTTTCAATAAAAACGTGTTTACCAGCATTGAGCACAGACATTGCTCCATCAAAGTGATGGGTCGTGGGGGTGACAATATCAATTAAATCACAGGCCTTAATTAAATCTTCAGGTCGTTCGAAGTAAGTATAACCGAAGGTTTTTTCTATTTCTTTGGCTAAATGTTGATCCGCATCATAAAAACCAACCAAGTCAAATCGCTCGCTTTGTTGTAGTAATTTGAGGTGAATTTTTCCCAAGTGGCCTGCGCCAAATACTCCTGCTTTTAGCATGCATTTTGAATTTTAACAAAGATATCGTTTTTACCCAAAAATAGCCTGATGAACTGAGCCAATTTAGCCTACTGTTTCTTAGTTTTGTTTTGGATTTGAACGATAAAATTTAGAGCGGTTTTCATTAGTATTTCATGCAAGATTCTTTTATACACAAGGGCAAAAGAAAGCAACTGCTCGATAAGTTAAGGCAAAAGGGCATCAGCGATGCGCAGGTCCTGGACGCTATGGATCAAGTGCCGAGGCATTTATTCATGGATAGCAGTTTTTTGGACCACGCCTATAGTGACAAGGCTTTTCCTATTGCAGCAGATCAAACAATTTCCCAGCCTTTTACTGTGGCCAAACAAACTGAATTATTGCAATGTGCTGCAGGCCAAAAAATACTTGAAATTGGAACCGGAAGTGGCTATCAAAGTGCGGTTTTGGTGGCTCTTGGGGTCCAGCTCTATACAATTGAACGCCAGAATGAATTGTTCAAGAAATCCTCTTTGCTGCTAAAAAAAATGGGATTTAACCCCAAAAAGCTAATTTTTGGCGATGGCTATAAAGGCTATCCAGAGCAAGCACCCTATGACGGGATTATCGTAACTGCAGGAGCGCCGTTTGTACCCATGCCCTTATTGGCCCAACTAAAAATTGGCGGGCGATTGGTTATTCCACTTGGGGAAAAGGATCAAATCATGACGGTATTTGAGCGCGTCTCTGAGAAGAAATTTGACAAATCAACCCACGGGCCCTGTAAGTTTGTGCCCCTTTTAGCCAATAAAAACTAAGCCCTTTTTCTAAACCAGTAGGTCCAAACATAAGGTCCCTAAGGTTTTTACCACTTGTGTCGGGTATAGGCCAAGTTCGGGGGCGCCTTCACAAAGGTGTATATAACGCAAGTTTTTATGCCCCGCCAAAGTTCGGACGATTGTTCTAACTTCAGCCAAAGACAAACCATCGGGGCTTTGGGCACTGCTTCCCATATTTGAAATAACATCCAAGTCCAATTCAAGCCCAAATTGATTTTGAACAATGGGTTCCACCCAACGCTTGAAATGATCGTTTCGGGCCTCATAGGGGGTGTCCAACCACTTGTTTAGGGTGAAGTAGTTTATTTGATTCTGTTTTTGCTCGATCAGCTCCATAATCCCCGGAGAAAGCGTTTGCTCATGGAGTCCAAAAATCCCGTATTGAACTAAATCGTTATCCATTATAGAGCGTTGAAAGCCATTTCCACTATGGCGATAGTCATCATTACGCAGGTCAGTATGGGCGTCGATATTAAGGCAATGCATGCCTTGTTTTAGGGCTTTGCTGCTGGCTTTGAGTAATCCAAGTGCATTGTTATGGCCTCCTCCAATAACCAATGGAATATAGCCCTTGGCAATTAAGGGTTGAACCACCTCTTCAATTCGTTTGTCTAAGGTTAGGAGTAATTCATTAAAAGTCTTTTGGTCGTTTTTATCGCGCCAATTTAGCGTCGCGCTTTCTTGCATAAGATCGTTACACTCAATACTTCCCAGTAAGGCAACTTGTGCCAAGGGACTGTTTCTTGACACAGGAAGAGAGCAAAAATAACTCAGAAAGGCGGCCCAAGTTTTAGCTGCTCCTGCGCGACCACCGTTTGCCCTGACGCCAATGTCTTCGGGAATACCCAGCAGGAGATAGCGTGCTTTTGAGTGTTTTAAATCCTTTTCTGAGCCAATAAGGGATAAGGCTTCTCCCAGACGCGGTTCTCCGGGTCTTTTGACTGTAATTTGATTAATATAATCAGGGTCAATATAATTCAAGGCCGTCATAACACTCGTCCATTTAAAATAACTTGATCAATATGATTTTGACCAAAATCATAGGGGAGGTGGCTGAAATCCTTTAAAGGGTCCGTAATGATTAAACTGGCTTTTTTTCCAATTGTAATAGAGCCATGAGTGGCCTCAAGGCCCATGGCATAGGCCCCATTAATGGTAGCCGCGTTAATCGCTTCTGCTGGGGTCATTTTCATGCGCATACACGCTAGCGAAACCACCAAATTCATATTGCCAGAAGGTGCCGAGCCGGGATTGAAATCTGTGGCTAAGGCCAGGGGTAGACCTCGGTCAATAATTGCTCTGGCCGGCGTAAATGGAATATCGAGAAAGAGAGAGCAACCCGGAAGGGCGACGGGCATGGTTTGACTGTTTTCTAAGGCCATTAGATCTTCTTCGATCAGTTCTTCAAGATGATCTACACTGAGCGCTTCCATGGCCACTCCTAGGGCCACACCCCCAATGGCATTGAATTGATTGACATGGATTTTTCCTTTTAAACCAAATCTGGCACCAGCAGATAATATTTGCTCTGTATCCTCTAAATCGAAATAACCTTCCTCGCAAAAGACATCGATATAATCGGCGAGTTTTTGAGCCGCTACTTCTGGAATCATCTCCTTACAGACATGTTGGACATACTCATCTTTGCGATTCTTGTATAATTTTGGTAGGGCATGAGCGCCCAAAAAAGTGGTTTTAATGGCCACGGGATAATTCTCTGTTAATCGTTTGGCCACGCGAAGCATCTTGAGTTCAGCCTCTAGATTGAGGCCATAGCCACTTTTTATTTCAAGGGCACCGGTTCCTTGATAGGCGCAGCGTTCTAATCGCTGGGCAGCTTGCTTGTAAAGTTGTTTTTCAGAAGTTTTGTCCAGCCTGTTGGCACTATTTAAGATGCCACCCCCAAGGGCAGCAATTTCTTGGTAGCTTTTACCCTCAAGTCGCTGAACGAATTCATCCACGCGCTCACCCGCGAATACGATATGCGTATGGGAGTCACAGTAGGTTGGCATTACGATTCGGTCCGTGCAATCAATGATGTTTTTTGTGGCATTTAAGGGGGCTGTTTCCATGGGGCCAAAATCGGCAATCTGATCTTTTTCAATAAGTAACCAAGCATTTTGGATAAGAGGAAGGTCACGCATTTCAGCTCCGGCAACCAAAGACACTTCGGGTTCACGAATCTGCAAAAGTTGATGAATATTGATCAGGAGTGTTTTCATAATAGACCCAAAGGTGTTGAGGTTTAAAGTCCTGGCATGAGCCTTTTTCACAGGGAATCAATTTGCCAAAAACTCTTTGTAAATATAACAATACTCTTTTCTAATTTGTACATTTGAAAATATGGGAGAAAAAAATAAAGACTTAAATACTCTATGCGTTCACGAAGGAGAACTGCCGATTGATCAATATAAAACCGCGGTTTCTCCATTGTATTTTTCTACGGCATTTGACTATCAAGATCAGCGCCGAGATCAATATCCGCGTTATTTTAATACACCAAACCAGATAGGTTTGAATCAAAAGATTGCCGCATTGGACCATTGTGAGTCCGGTTTGGTCTTTGCCAGTGGGATGGCTGCAATTACGTCAACCCTTTTGGGCTTACTCAGTGCAGGGGATCATATGGTTATCCAAAATTCAATTTATGGAGGGACTTATAATTTCGTGGCCAATCACATCGGTGATTTTGGAATTCAGTACGATTTTACTGATGGCCTTGAGGCGGAAGATTTTGCACAAAAAATAAAACCAAATACCAAGATTATTTATATTGAATCTCCGTCAAATCCATTACTGGAAATTGTTGATTTTAAAGCCATAGTGGAAGCGCAGTACGGTGTCGATGTGATTATTCATAGCGCTACTAAGTACATGTCAGGGCATAGTGATATTTTGGCCGGAACAGTGGCGTGCAGTCAGCAGCTCAGAGATAGAATTGCAAAACGCGCAAAAATGCTTGGAGGAAACTTAAGTGATTTAACCGTTTGGTTGCTCGATCGCAGCATTAAAACCATGGGCTTACGCGTCGATGCACAAAATAAAAATGCGATGATCATGGCAACTTGGCTGGAGGCACAACCCCAGGTTGAACGTGTATTATACCCCGGATTAACAAGTCATCCCGATCATGCACTGGCTCAATCTCAAATGTGTGGCTTTGGAGGCGTGGTGTCCTTTGAATTATCGAAGAAATTCTCTGCAGTTTCTTTTTTAAATAACCTAAAACTAATTAAACGGGCGTCAAGTTTTGCTGGAGTTGAGTCTACAGCTTTAATTCCTGCGTTGACCTCACATTCTTTGTTAACTTCAGATCAACGTTCAGCCCTGGGGATTTCGGATCAATTGATTAGATTTTCTGTGGGTATTGAGTCTGCTGAAGATTTGCAAAGTGATATTGCTCAAGCCTTTTAATTATTTGTACTGATGTTAGAAAACGTTGTTGCTGTTGATATACTCGCCTTTGGCGCTCATCCAGATGATGTAGAAATGAGTGCAGGAGCTACCTTGGCAAAGGAGATTGCTGCGGGAAAAACCGTAGGGATTGTTGATTTAACTCGAGGAGAACTTGGAACGCGTGGCACACCTGAAATTCGCAAACAGGAGGCCTTGAATGCCGCAAAAATTCTAGGCGCTTCATTTAGAGTTAATCTTGGTATGGCTGATGGGTTTTTTCAAAACGACCGTCAGAGTCAACTTAAAGTAATCGAGGTTTTGCGTATCGCGCGGCCTAAAATAGTATTGTGTAATGCCTTGCAAGACCGACACATTGATCATCCAAAAGGAAGTGATTTAGTTTCGGACGCTTGTTTTTTATCGGGCCTGAGAAAAATTGAAACACTTCATCAAGGAAATACTCAAGACCCTTGGCGACCTGCCCATGTTTATCACTACATTCAATGGAATGACATTGAACCGAACTTTGTAGTAGACGTTACAGGATTCATGGAACAAAAACTGGCTTCGGTTTTTGCCTATAAAAGTCAATTTTTCGACCCAAACAGTAAAGAACCACAAACCCCCATATCTACGGAGAATGCGCGGGATAGTCTAAGTTATCGCTACCGAAATTTAGGACGACTCATTGGCACTGAATTTGGTGAAGGATTTAACACCAAAAGATATGTAGCAACACGCAGTCTTTTTGACCTGATTTAATTTTTATAAATTATTGCGGAACGTAGCTTTTTCAATTATATTTGCCTCCGCTTTTTGGCACATCTGACTGGATTTTGTCAAAGCGAAAAATGGTGGTTGTAGCTCAGTTGGTTAGAGCGCTGGATTGTGGTTCCAGAGGTCGCCGGTTCGAACCCGGTCTTCCACCCAAAAAAACCGGCCATTGGCCGGTTTTTTTTTGGTCTATTGTTGTCGCGAATAGGAAACGCTTAACGCTTATCTGATTTTTCAGACGCGGAATTCTCGAGTTTATCTGCATAAATGCGTTGATCTCGGTTCGCTACCTCCCAAGCCGTATGGAATATTAATTGAGTTCTCTTGGCCATAAGTGGATATTCGATTTTATCTGGGGTGTCCGTGGGCTGGTGATAATCTTCGTGAACCCCGTTGAAATAAAATATAATCGGCACATTGTATTTGGCAAAATTATAGTGATCACTTCGGTAATAAAATCTGTTGGGATCGTTTTCATCATTAAACGTATAATCCAATTCCATTTGAATAAACTCTTGATTCACCTGTTCTGATAAATCGTGGAGTTCTTGACTAAGTTTATCGCTACCGATTAGATAAATATAATTTTCGTTTCCTGCTTTGTTGGGGTCAATACGCCCAATCATGTCTGTGTTGAGGTTACATACGGTATGCTCTAGGGGATATATCGGATTTTCTGTGTAATAACGGGAACCATACAAGCCAATTTCTTCTCCTGTAACGTGCAGAAAAACTATTGAACGTTTAGGACCCATGCCTTGATCAGCGGCTTGTTTGAATGCTTGAGCCATTTCTAAAAGGGCTACAGTACCGCTGCCGTCATCGTCGGCGCCGTTATAAATCGTATCGCCTTTTGCGCCTACGTGGTCATAATGTGCCGAGAGCACAATATATTCCTGGGGCCAAGTAGACCCTGGAATTATGGCGACTACATTTTCACTATCAGTTTTCACATACTTTGATTTAAAGTACTCTTGTGGAATATTTTGATAAAAACCACCACCAGGAAGACCGCCGCTTATGCCTTGTGCCTCATAAAAGTTTTGTAAAAATTCTGCAGCCTTTTTCTGTCCAGGAGTAGCAGTCATACGGCCTTGCATAGAATCCGCAGCAAAAGAGTAGAGTAGTGTGCTTAGATCGTTAGCCGTTATTGAATTGGCAAAATCAATTCTTTTTGCTGTTTGATCAGAATTTTGAGTCTCTTGAGCCGAAACTTTAAACGAGAAAAGAAGAATCAGAACACTGATTCGCGTGTAATGTGAAACCATCATTTATTTGTTTTGAATAAATCAAAGATACATTTTAGATTAAAAAACAATCTAAAAATTTAGTGCAAAGCCTGATGTCTTGTTATATTTGCATTACATGGAATCATCAGTAAAATATCGATTATTCGTTGCGCTTTTCTTCATGACAATCATCGTCGCCCCGATGGTAACGCAGCATTGTCTTGCTTTAAAGCATTTAGCGATAGAGTGGTCTAATGTTGATGACTCTGAAAAGGAATCCTCAAAAAAATTATTGGATGATTTTTCGAAGGATTTCATTAGCTACAATTCTGCGATTGAAAGAATTAATGCATCTAATGAGCTTTCTAGACTAAATGCAGCCTACTTCTTTAATCCTCAACAGGTCATGGTTCCTGTGATTCTCGACCCTCCCGAAAGCAATAAAGCTTAATTCAGTCTGTCTTTATTGTTTTATTCCGGAATGTTCCGGTACTTAATTATTGAATATGTTTACGAGTTTTAAAAAAGATTTTGCGGCGAGTATCGTCGTGTTTTTTGTGGCCTTACCCTTGTGTCTTGGAATTGCTTTAGCGAGCGGGGCTCCTTTATTTTCTGGATTAATAGCAGGTATTATCGGGGGTATTGTGGTCGGGGCCCTTAGCGGTTCTCAAATAGGCGTTAGTGGTCCAGCAGCTGGACTAGCGGCTATTGTTTTAACAGCCATTAGTACTTTAGGAGGCTATGAAAATTTCATTGCAGCCGTGGTTATTGCTGGTTTTTTTCAAATTGCCATGGGGTTGCTACGGGCCGGTATTATCGGGCTCTATTTTCCCTCTGCTGTTATCAAAGGGATGCTATCTGGAATAGGGTTAATTATTATTCTAAAACAAATTCCTCACTTTTTTGGATATGATCACGATCCAGAGGGAGATTTTGCCTTCAAACAAGTTGATGGCGAGAATACTTTTTCTGAAATCCTAGCGAGCTTAGATTTTATTAACCTAGGGGCAACACTTATTGCAATAGGGGCCATGGCGACTTTATTGTTATGGCCTAAAATTCAGCCCCGTGTTCCGTCATTTTTACAATGGATACAAGCGCCATTGTTGGCCGTTATTTTTGGTGTTTTATTTGTGATATTCACAGTGGATACTTCATTACAGGTCTATGCAGAAAATCTGGTCAGTGTTCCTGTGCTTTCGGAATCGGGAAATTTAGATGATTTCATTGTCTTCCCTAATCTTGAGGCATTTGGACGCCTAGATGTATGGATCACTGCGGCAACTATTGCATTGGTGGCGAGTTTAGAAACACTCTTATGTCTCGAGGCCACCGATCGCTTAGATCCTAAAAAACGCGTAACACCGGCAAACAGAGAATTATGGGCCCAAGGTGTCGGTAATATTTTATCGGGGTTGATCGGTGGTTTACCTGTAACCCAAGTTATTGTTAGGAGTTCTGCTAATATTCAATCTGGTGGACAAACAAAACTATCTACGATTATTCATGGTGTGTTTTTAATCGTTTCTGTGTTGACCATTCCTCATATATTAAACCTCATCCCTTTATCTGTATTGGCGGCTATTTTACTGGTCGTAGGATATAAACTCGCCAAGCCGGAATTATTTAAATCTATGTATGCTTTAGGTTGGAAGCAGTTCGTTCCATTCATTACCACGGTCATTGGAATTTTAGTGACTGATTTATTGACGGGAATTGGTATCGGACTTGGCGTGGGTATAGTTGTTATTTTGGTAAAAAGTTATCAAAATTCACACTTTTTACACATTCAGGAGGAGCACAATGGTGTGGATAAGTACAAAATGACATTGGCTGAAGAGGTGACCTTTATAAATAAAGGGGCTATTCAAAAAGAACTCAATGCCCTTTTAGAAAATAGTTATTTAGAACTCGATGTGCGAAAAACGCGCTATCTCGACCATGATATTATTGAAATATTAAATGATTTTGTTCAACAAGCAAAAAATAGGTCAATTCATGTTAAATTAATCTCCGAAAAAGGTGAGGTTGACAACCCAGAGAATTACAGTGAAATTTTTTATTCAAAAACCTATAAAAGCCAAAAATGATGAAAGCACATACTAAAGAAACGCAACAATCAATGACTCCAGATAAGGCTTTAGGTTTCCTAAAGGAAGGAAACTTGCGCTTTCAGAGTAATTTAAAAGCGAATAGAAACCTTTTAGAACAAGTCAATGACACCTCAGAAGGACAATTCCCATTTGCTACGATATTGAGTTGCATCGACTCAAGGGTTTCTGCGGAATTGGTATTTGACCAAGGATTAGGCGATATTTTTAGCATCCGTATTGCCGGAAACTTCATCAATCAGGATATTTTGGGCAGTATGGAATTTGCCTGTAAACTTGCGGGAACTAAGCTTTTGGTCGTTTTGGGACATACCAGTTGTGGGGCGATAAAGGGCGCCTGCGATCACGCGAGAATGGGAAATCTAACGGCCTTGATTAATAAAATTGAACCTGCTGTCTATGCCACTCAATTACCGCTCTCTGAATATGAAAGAAATTCGAGTAATGTTGAATTTGTCGACGCAGTAGCCAAAACTAATGTTGAGATGGCTTTAGTCAATATTCGAGAGCAAAGTGTTGTTTTAAAAGATTTAGAGGCTTCAGGAGCGATAAAAATCGTCGGGGCAATGTATGACTTGTCCACCGGAGCCGTGGAATTTTACGACTAATTAAGGCCTCCATTATTGGAGGCCTTTAATTTTTAAGAATACGTTGAATTTGCTGAGACGTTCCATCAAAAAGCGCTATAAAATAAATTCCAGCAGGGAGGGAATTTAAATTAATTGAGTTAGCCTCACTCTGAACGACTCCCTCTAATAAAACTTGACCTAAGTTATTGGAGATGCGATAATCAAGTCGATTTTGGAATGCCCCTTTGATTTGAATATGATCAGAACTCGGGTTAGGATAAATTCTAAATTGATCGGGTTCGGAGTCATCGGTGTTTAAATTATTTTGATAAACGCGAACGTAATCAATCTCCATGGCGTCTTGGGTAAACCCAGTAGCAATGATATCCGGTAATATCGCCACATTGAGCAGGATGTACTGATTTAAATCAAAAGGCCAGGTTTCCATGTTTTGAACAGAGGGTTCATAGATATAATGTACCTGATTGTCTACTGAAAAAATTAGACGTGTTTCACTCCATTCCAAGCGATAAATGTGAAATTCACTTGATACGTTATCGACATAGCGGCCGCCCACATTTACGGTTCCGCCGTAACTTGATGGGGTATGAGTGGCACTTGAAATATAGTTTTGATTGATCCCCCAATGTTCCATAATATCAATTTCTCCGCACGCTGGCCATGGGGTAGTGCCGTAGTCTGCGTAGAAGTAGCCACCTGGCTCTGTAATATTTTGGCCTAAGGTCCAAATAGCAGGCCATGTCCCTACGCCAAAAGGCAGTTTTGCCCGAACCTCCAAACGTCCATAGGTAAACGCAAATTTGCTATTTAATCGTGCTGAGGTAAATTCTTTAGTTACGCCTTGTTGGGTGTAATTCTCCCGAATGGCCATTATTTTTAAGGTTCCATCGCTTACAAATGAGTTTTCTATGCGATTGGTATAATGCTGGATTTCACCATTGAACCAACTTTCTCCGTTCGGTAAAAGC
>RFXU01000370.1 GCA_009921505.1 Flavobacteriaceae bacterium | reverse complement strand
AGTTCTGCTTTTGTATGTTTATTCAATGACATTACTTTTCCTTGGCTACAAAGATTGAGCATGATCTTAAGCAAATTAATCATTTAGGATCAAGAAAAAGAGGCGGGTGGGGGAAAAACTTAGCCACTTATGTTTCTAGTGATCCCGCTCTCACATTTTTTCCGAAAAAGGTTCGGTGACAATCAGTCAGGGAAGTTTTCAATTTTGGTTATGATTTATAAATAGTTGGAAAAAATTGGTTCAACTTTTTATAAGCATTGCGTTTGTGCTAAAACTTGGTTCTATTAATCCCAATATGGAATGGTAATTTTTTTACAAGCGGGTAAGTAGCTATGGCAAGAACAAGCCTGAATGATCACCTGATCAACGTAGTGATCGTTTCAATCGCATACATTGTTTCAATGCTTTTTGTTCGAGAAATTATTGTTCCATTTCAAAAATCGTATTTGCCCGCAATCACAACATTTGCTGCTTTAATATTTCCGCTCCACGGTGTGAGAGTTCTCTCGGCATGGGCTTTTGGAAAGTGGTCAATCGCTTATTTATTCATTGCAAACACAATCATGCATCTTGTATTAACCCCCGATGCTGATTTTACGCAAAAGTCATTTTATGCGTGGTGTCTTGTAAGTACAGTATGTTGGTTTTCATTTGAGCTATTTAGAGTGTGTGGGTTTAATTTGTACAGCCACGAGAGTGTAATAAACAATAATACTTGGCGAAACCTTATCCTAGTTGCCTTCGTTTCTTCTGTATTTAATTCATTGGGTCATAACATTATATTCGCTGGCGATATACTCCCAGAGAATAGCCTCAACACGATGCTGGCATTTTTAGTAGGTGATACTTTAGGAACAGTCGTTTGCCTGTTCGCACTCATGATTTTATTCAGGAGCCTTCGAAAAGTCGGCGTTTAACCTGTAGTTGGAGCGCCCTAGATCATTACTTTTTGAGATGATCTTTTTCTCGAGAAGTTTCTTGAGAGACCTGAAGAAAGTCCCATGGCTCATATCCAAGACGAGCGAATGAGTTCGTACAATTTCGCTACGGAATTCACCCGCTTCGTCTGCTTGGTCAGTGATTGCAGCCAACAGATTTTTTTCGTCATTAGAGAGATCAGCCACGCCTAAATCTTGCTCCATAAATAAGAGCATTTTACGCAGATTGGAAAAGTTTATCAGTCTGTTTTTCATGAGATAAGACAGTTTTAGCTTTATTTTGATACTCTATAATTTGTTGACACATTTTACAAGTTTTGCAAATTTAGTTCCAAAATGGCAGTAAGCGGACGAGAACATGAGATCAATATACATCAGCTTAGCCACGACGTTAAGCGTTATTCCCCTTGCCCTTAACGCTGAAGGCAACTTCTTCACTGATAAACTTCCGTCGATTGTGAAAAACATCGCAGAGGGTGTTGAGGTTGGTAAAGGCGAAGAGGCAACA
>RFXU01000369.1 GCA_009921505.1 Flavobacteriaceae bacterium | reverse complement strand
GTGCCATGTTTAAAATCGTTATTATTGTTATCATTAGAATTGCTTGAAGTCTTGAGAAGGATTTTCGCACCTTCTCGTTCAATTATACTTACCTCAGTTCCGACATTTATCTGCTTGGTTGGAACAAAGCGCATTAAATGAAATAGCTCATCAATCGGAGCCCATTTAAGTGCAGCAATAATAACTAGTAAGGTGGGAATTATAGGCCATCTATTTTTCATTTAGATTACCTCAAAACTCCACCGATAAACTGCGAAAGCACATATAGATCACGTTCATTTACCAAGCCTGATTTCAAATGACTTGGGATTTTTGAATAGCCATAGATTGATCCCGCAATCTGTCCTGTGACAGCGCCAACGGTGTCGGCATCGTCACCTAGGTTTATTGCTTTCAGAACGGCTTCTTCAAACGAGTTTGAATTTAGTGCCGCCCAAATAGATGCTTGCAGTGTATCAACTACGTAACCCGTAGTGCGGATGCCAACATCGCTGAAGCCAGTCAGCTCCATTTCTAGTGCACTTGAGATTGGATCGCACCAATCGGCTGAATTTATCCCAGACAGTAGTTCAAAAATCAAGTCGGCGGCGTAAGCACAGCTGTCTTCTGCTATAGTTGATGCATGGGTCACCTTTGACTGCTGCTTGGAAATGCTTAAGGCCAAGTCTTTATTTGGATAAGCCGCCGCGATTGCAGGAAAGAGACGCATGAGCGAACCGTTTCCATCGTTCTTCGCGCCAAATGGTTTTGCTTCCAAACTTCCAGTTCGGCGATAGTCCCCAAGCACACGTAGGGTATTTTGCCCAATGCCCACACAGACACCAGTGGATGTATTTTCACCATGTTCTGCCCAACGACAAAATCTATTAAGTAAATCTGTTTGATCCAGCGCATTTTGTTCAATCAGGCTTTTAGCGAGACAGATTGCCATAGCTGTATCATCTGTCCATGCTCCTGCAGGAAGATTGAATTTGCCGCCTTCACGATACCCCGTGACCGTTTCAAAAGTGTTTCGCCGACAAAACTCAACTGGCGCTCCAAGCGCATCGCCTATTGCTAAACCAACAAAGCCACCAGCAATACGATCATGTATTGGAGAGGCATATTCGTCCCAATAGCTCATTGGCTTTTCCATCAGCTCCAATTCAGGACCCGCAAGGTCTTTAACCTTCTCATAAAACCAATTTGCCAGCTCCCAGCTGTGCAACAAGCGTATGCTCTTGATCGCACGACTAATCCGCAGGTGGTTGTGATCGTGTCTCCTACGCCAGTGTGAATTATCTGCCAGAAACTGAAGGAACCTAGCCGTCATTTCCTCTAAAAATTCGCAAAAGCTGTCATTATTGGCGAGCCAAGTTGCTGTCTTTAAATCTAAAGCTGGTGCTGAAAAATTATGATAACTTTTTTCGTTTGTCGGAAATGCCCATTGGATAAAGCCATGATTGCTTTCGAA
>RFXU01000368.1 GCA_009921505.1 Flavobacteriaceae bacterium | reverse complement strand
TATGTCGCTGTAAGAGCTAAGAAAGCCGTCGCCCCACCAGCCGCCATTGCTCCCGGGAAAAAATAGGTTGCCAAAAGCTCAGGCATCCTTGGCGAAGTTTCCCATCGCTTATGACGCATGACATTATAAGGCTCGAGGCTATCTTTCATTTTTTAATCCATGCGTTTTCTGTCCTCGCTATGCGAAGAAAGACAAGTTTTGTTTTTCCTAGAAAAGCCGCCTTATTACCCAGCGATATCCCCAGCGCTTTCTCTATATCCCAAACGTTACTCCCGGGAGCTGTTACCAGCGCCCCTCGAGGAGCTACGCCCTCAATCCTTTTTAACTTGCTGTCGAGCGCTTCCTCGAGCGAGTTAAATCCAAACGTCTTAATAAGCTCAGGCTTTCTTCTTTCAAGGGGTGTCATCGAACTAATAATAGCTTCTATCTGGCGAAGTGATTTATCACCATCTTCAGGATTAATTTTAGAAGCAGCACTCGTAAATTGAGCAGGCATTTTGTCCATCAACGCGCCTACCCCGCCCATTTTTTTCATTTGTGCTATTTGATTTTTAAAATCTTCCAGGTCGAAATTTTTTCCTGATTTAACTTTTTCAGCTAACTTCTCAGCCTCTTTTACATCTATTGTTTTTTGAGCATCTTCAACGAGGCTTACAATATCACCCATGCCAAGAATTCTTGATGCCATTCTTTCTGGATGAAAGGGCTCGAGACCATTAATTTTTTCGCTTGTGCCAATATATTTAATAGGCTTGCCTGTGATGTGTCTCACAGATAGTGCCGCGCCACCTCGTGTATCACTATCTAACTTAGTCAGAATAACGCCAGTGAGAGGCAGAGCATCTCCAAAAGCCTTCGCTGTATTCACAGCGTCTTGGCCTTGCATAGCGTCAACAACAAATAAGGTTTCTACAGGATTTAATTTTTTATGAAGCGTCTTAATTTCATCCATCATCTCAACATCAATACCTAATCGACCTGCAGTATCGAAGATGACAACATCAAAAAAATGTTTTTTTGCGTAATCGATAGTTTCTGATGCAATCTTTAACGGCTTCTGGCTTGGGTTGGAATCAAAACATTCAATATTTAAACTCTTGGCAAGAGTTTTAAGTTGATCAATAGCAGCTGGCCTATAAACATCGGCACTCGCAAGTAATACTTTTTTCTTTTTCTCAATGAGAAGTTTTGCAAGTTTAGCGGATGTTGTTGTTTTGCCTGAGCCCTGCAAACCCGCCATTAAAATAACAGCTGGGGGAGAGACGTTTAGGTCTAAGGAAACATTTTGATCCCCCATGAGAATGGTTAGCTCATCTTGAACAATCTTTATGATTGCCTGTCCAGGCGATAAGCTTTTTAATACTTCAACACCTAATGCCTTAGTTTTAACACGATCAATAAAGTCTTTAACAACGGCCAGAGCGACATCGGCCTCAATTAAAGCAATTCTAACTTCGCGCATCGCATCA
>RFXU01000367.1 GCA_009921505.1 Flavobacteriaceae bacterium | reverse complement strand
CTATGCTCGCGTTTCGGCCCATGGCCCTGTCCGCGAAAATCAACGGTTTTTATGTCTTTAACGGGGTTGGAACGATACGAGATCGCCCATAAAAGCGCATCAGCATTATCCACATCAATATCTTCGTTCACCGCGATACATATTTTGCTGCAATCCCCTTTAAAAAAGGCGGCATTATAGAGCGAACGCCAAATTTCTGTGTGCGGCATATTTTCTTCACAAGTCACCACAGTGACGCGCAGTAATCCGGTAAGTGGCTCGTGCAGAGATACCTTTTTGACGCCTTTAATGTTGCATTCATCCCGCAGATGTTTGAGGAATAGTGGCTCATAGGCAACCCGCTTTATCATGCTTGACTCGCTTGGGGCGACCTGGCTGATATATGATGGCACGACGGCTTTTTTTCGCCGTGTTATTGCGGTTATACGCATTGGCATATTGTATTCTTCGAGCGCGATATGCCCATGTGACTCGCCAAAAGGCCCCTCAGGTTCGACTTTTGTTGTGTCAATAAACCCCTCAATAATAATTTCAGCCTCTGCGGGAATGGTCAGATCAACTGTTTTGGCTTTTGTTACATGAATCGGTGCATTGGCAAGGCCGCCGGCAACGGTAAATTCGTCAACGCCGATCGGTAGTTTTTGTGGTCCCATAAAGGCAACATAGGGCGGACAGCCAAGCACAATGGCAACGGGCATGTCGGAAATGCCCATTTTCTGACATTTCTGATAATGCTGATAGCCACCGGCACCACCAACCCGTGTTGCCATCCGTACCACTAATCTGTCTGGTGCCTTTAACGCAATTTTTGATAATCGATACAAAATTAAACCCATTAAGAGGATAACTAAAGTTGCACCAAAAAATCCTAATTCTTCTCCTGCAACTGTAAAAATAAAATCAGTTCTTTGGGCTGGAACATATTTACCTTGTGTTTGTGGACCATTTAAATAACCTTGCCCAAACCATCCACCCGAGCCAATCGCAATTTTTGCTTGTAAGGTGTTATATCCAGCACCTAATGGATCAAGTGTTGGATCAACGAATGTGGCTAATCTTTTTAATTGATAATCTTTAATGAAATTAAGTTGCGAAGCAACATATCCTCCAATTAAAACCGCAAATAAAGAACCAACTACCCAACGTAGTTTTGTTCCTGATGCAACTAAAACTGTAAGTAAAGTTGCTCCAATTATCATCACAGTTCCAAAATCATTTTGAAGTAAAACTAAAATGGCTGGAATACCTGCTAAAGATAAACCAAGTAAAACGTCTTTGTCATGTGGAACTAATTCTGAATCTCTTCTTTCAGTTAAAACCATTGCAAGAAGTGTTATAAGTGCGACTTTAGTAAATTCACTTGGCTGAAAAGTAAATCCTCCAGGAAGGGCAAGCCAAGCTTGGGCGCCGCCTTGCGATTTTCCGATTCCTGGAATTAATACCAGCATTAATCCAATTACTGCAAATCC
>RFXU01000366.1 GCA_009921505.1 Flavobacteriaceae bacterium | reverse complement strand
GTCAAAAGGAGCGCTTAGGTCAACCGACTGCCCGGTTACATTTTGGTGCTTAGCACATAATTTTTGTACGTGCCTGTGGGCTCTGCTGCTTTGATCTACGGCCTGATGAATAGGCATCTCAAGGCATAGCGTGGGGAGTCCGGTCATGGCGCAAAGGGTCGAGGTTACTGCCGAATCAATTCCACCGCTCACTCCAACAACAAATCCATTAGTATTTGCGTTTTTGGCATAAGATTTAAGCCATTCAATTATGTGCTTTGTAACTTTTTCTGCCTCCATGGACACCGAGATTATGCGCAATTAATGATACCTTTGTGGCACAAAAATAAGTAATCCCAGCTGAAATACTGAGTCATAGAACCTCACTTTTTATGAAGATCATTTTTAACGCACGATTAAAATTTATTAAGGATATGATGAAGATTCGCTTTTCTTTAATAGGTCCTTTATTATTAGGGCTAATTTTGATTTCTTGCGGTGAATTGTCTGAGCGAGAGCGTGCCATTCAGGCTATTGACCTAGATGTGAGTATCGAGCGTTTCGATCGTGTGTTTGCCCAGGCATCACCTGACGATCTCGATTCAATTAAACGGGCGTATCCACTTTTTTTTCCGACCCAATACCCGGATAGTGTATGGATCGCAAAAATGAATGATACACTCCAACACGCCATAGAGGAGACCGTTTTAACCGTCTTTTCAGATGATGAACTGATTGCCGAGCAGTGCCGTGATTTACTCAGACATATCAAATACGATTTTCCTGATTTTGTGCCGCCCAACGTGGTTACAACAACCTCGGATGTCGACTATAAGACCCGAGTAATTGCCAATCAAGGCTGGTTGATTTTGATGCTCGATAATTATTTGGGAACGGAACATCGATTTTATTCCGGTTTGCCGCGCTATGTCGCTAAAAATTTAAGACCTCAGATGCTTTTTTCTGATGTAGCTACGGCCTTTGGTCGCAAGTTTGTTCCGCCTCCATCGGAGCGCAGTTTTTTGGCTCAAATGATTTATTACGGAAAGCTCTTATACCTAAAAGATTTATGGCTACCCAATGTTTTGGATGCGGATAAAATAGGATTTACTGGGGAGGAACTCGATTGGGCTTTTGACAATGAGTATTTCATTTGGCAATATTTCTTAACCCAGGAATACCTGTACAGTACGAATTCTCGATTAAAGAATCGATTTATCGATCCAGCGCCTTATTCTAAATTTAATTTGGATTTGGATAACGAGACCCCTGGAATGATCGGACAATGGATCGGATGGCAAATCGTAAGGCAATATATGCGTAACAATGAGATCGATTTGAACACCCTAATGAATTTGTCTGCTCAGGAATTATACAATGGTTCCGGATATAAGCCCGCAAAATAATTTAGAATAAAAAATCTCCCGATGTTGACTTCACCTCAAACACACCCTCAGATATTTCTAATATAGAAACATCAAAAGTACCACC
>RFXU01000365.1 GCA_009921505.1 Flavobacteriaceae bacterium | reverse complement strand
TATTTTTATTATCTATTAACTCATTTTAATATTGTCTCTATTATTGGCGACTATAATGGAGGCGTACAATTCATCAATGCATGCAATGAAAGCGGTTTGTTTAAAAAGAATAACATCAATATCAAATGTCTCAACACAAACTTTGATGATCTTGAACACTATCAAGAAAAATTGGTGGAAGGAAAACAAGAATATAATCTCGACGACAAAACAATTTGTTATCTGCGAAAACCTACAAGTGCATGGATACGATTGGCAAACGAATTGTTGCAAGCAAATTTTGATCATCGCCGAATACATTTTGCAGCACGCGCAATTGATGACGCATACAACGAACAGCGCAGCAAAAAGATCCCCATCAAGGATCTGCAATTTCTGAGAACCTCACAGAGTGGCGAGCGTCAAACAGATGCCGCGAAGATGATTGATTTTGTGGAGCATCAATTTGATATGATGAATTTGATCAAGACACAATGCGCACTGATTCAAATCACAACTTCCGCAAGTGGCACGCAAAATTTCGATCTGCCATCAAATCTGAAACGCCAAACTGGACCCGAAAAAGCAAGAAAAGACTCGTATTCTGCATTGGTGCTTGGAAATTGGATGGTAAAATTATATTATGATATGATGAATATTCAAGTTGAGAATGTAAATTATACTTTTACTCCCATGTTTATAAAGTAAGTGTATTAAGTTTAAATGTCTAAAAAATATAAATATACAACAACATTTGACAGTGTAGTTTTTGCGTCAAGCGATCTTGAAGAGTCGAACATCAGCCGTGCTTCTCTTGAAGCATTGCGTCCATTGATTCCTGCAAACATTGATCTTGATCGAAACATCGATCTGCTTGGTGTTGCATTCAATGCTGCAGTTGTCAACAAATTCAACAAAAATGGAGATGGTATAGCGAGCGAGTCTGCTGTTGCCATCAAAGACTATTTCGTTCACAAACCCACAAACATCGAACACGACCGCGACAAAATTGTTGGGCATATTGTATCTGCTGGATTTTCTCGTTATGGAGAAGCTGGCGAACTCATGACCGATGACGAAGCACTCATCGAAGAAGGATCATACAATATCGCACTTGCCGCAGTTGTTTATAAAACCGCCAGCAAAGAGTTTGCTGATTTGGTTGTCAACTCGACCGACACAGACAGTGACTATCATGGCACTGTATCTGCAAGTTGGGAAGTTGGATTCAATGAGTATGTAATTTCTGTGGGTGGAGATGATCTGCACGAATCAACTGTGGTTTCTGATCCTCAGGAGATTGAAGCATATTCTCCGTATTTAAAAGCTTTGGGTGGAAAAGGAATGCTTAAAGATGGCCGCAAGGTTAATCGATTGATTGTTGGTGAGATTTATCCTCTTGGAATTGGGTTCACTTCTAACCCTGCAGCAGACGTAAAAGGTCTGATCGCGCAGAAGGGTGAAGCGCAACCTGCCAAATCAAGCCGCAAC
>RFXU01000364.1 GCA_009921505.1 Flavobacteriaceae bacterium | reverse complement strand
TATATAAAAAGGTGGGTCAGGCAAAGGAAAAAGGGGTGGGTTGTTTATGGGGATAGGTGTGTATGAGTTTGCGATTTTGTGTTGCTGAGAGTTTGGCGGCAAACTGACTAAGAGGCTAAAGGTATCCTGATAAGTCCCATGTATATATATAATAAAAATGCGGCGGCTTATTGGGGTATAGGGGGGGTGTGCAATCTGAAATTGTGCGAGCTTGTAGAAATAGATAATCTATTGTAGCAAACTTCCGATAACCATTAATTATCGGAAATATATTTATGGTTGTATTGATCTAATACTGTGACATTTATACAACACATTGTGATATATATGTGACACCGAATTATAAACGCATAACAAGCAAACGATTAGATGTGATTATAAATAGGATCTTTTATTGATGTTTTAATCTTAATACTTACCCACACAATCAATAGTTTTATTTCTTATTATGTTTTTAATTGGTTGCTTTAATATTCCTAAAATACAATCTAATGGCTAGCTGTTTATAACTTGGTCCAATGTCCAGGATCTTTTCTTTTCTATATATCCTCTGGCGGTAGCGTTAATCGACAGAGTTTGTAACGAAGTATTCCATCCGTTAGTAGCGTTTGATGCATCATGATACGCATTAAATTTTTTGGTGTTCGAGGGTCTCTTCCTATTTCTGGTGATGCCTATTGCCGGTATGGGGGTAAAACAACGTGCTTGCAAATTATACTGGAGAATGGGCATTCGATGATTATTGATGCTGGAACGGGTATTGTTGATTTAGGGGATCAAATTATTAATAAAACCGACCCCCTCTATTTATACTTCACACATTTTCATTGGGATCATATTCAAGGACTCCCCTTTTTTAAGCCCTTGTACATTCCCAATCAAGACATTCATTTTATTGCCGATCATCCAAAAGGATGGGAAAATAATATTATATCGCAAATGAATGGGCAGCAGTTTCCGGTTAAATTTGATCACCTGCCCAGCAAGTGTACATTTCACCAATTAAACTCACAGTCTAGGCCATTGCCCAGTACATTGCGTATAGATACGGTGCCAGCCAATCATCCGGGTGGTTATACCGTTTATAAGCTGACCCTGGATCAAAAATCAATCGCCATTTGTACCGATAATGAGCTATTATCTACCGAGTCGTCCGCGCGATCCGTCTCAGACTTCGCCAAAGTTTTTAAACAGTGTGACTTGCTGATTCACGATTGCCAATATTTACCGGAAGAGATTCAAGAAAAGTCCGGTTGGGGACACAGTGATTATCGATCAGTGTGTGATTTGGCAGCCATGGCTAATATCAAACAATTGGTGCTGACCCATCACGATCCTTGCCGAACCGATCAGGATATTGATGAAATGCGAGAACGCATAAACTTTTACATTAAAGAAAAGTCGTATTCATTTTCAATTACAATGGCCTATGAGGGGCTAAGTTTGCACGTAGTTTAACGATCGATCCAA
>RFXU01000363.1 GCA_009921505.1 Flavobacteriaceae bacterium | reverse complement strand
TATTTCTCTACCGACGACGAAAATAAAGAAATTGCAGGAGCACTACGTGAATTACACGGTACACGCCTTGCATACTTAGGCAAAACGTTTGCCGTCACCGAAACCGTCATGAAAGAATTGACTGGTAAGCCTGGCGCAAAATGTCCTGAGAATAATAAACAAATTCCGTTAATCTCAACTAATGGCTCTGCATGCGTGTCATGCGGTTTATGCGTTTACAATAAAGCGGACATTCGATTTTCTGCGAGTAAAAAATAATGCCTGCAAATATTTTTACTAATCAGATCGCAGAATATTTAGAGGTCCCTTTAAATGTTGCAGAATCAATTCAAGATGTAATCGATAAATATTTTTATTTAGATTGGTCCGAAGCTGATAAATTTGAAATGCATTCAACTTTCTTAGCTGCATATCAATTTTATAAAAACGAGCTGTAAAGCCCGCACACGTGTGGGGGGCGAGACCCTGTTACGTCAAGCACCGACACACCCTGGATTTTGTGATTATTATCACTCAGCTCAGGCTTAGAATAGATTAGGCAAATGTCGGTGGGTGCGTGTATAATCGGCTCATAATCAAACGAAAGGTAAAAAATGCTAGACACAACAAACTGGGCTGAATACCCATTCATAGTAAACGGAGTAAAATTCGTATCTAAATTAGACCCAAAAGGTTATTTCTATGAGAAAGTAGAACGCCTGCCTAATGGGTTATTTACAGATGAAAATTGCCGTATGGTAATGGAACTTATTGGCGACCCGTCAACAATGACCGCTTCTGAACTTCAAGATGAGTTAGACCGTGTAAATGACGGTGCTACTCAGGCTCTTGTAGCCTTAGCCTAAAAATGTCGGTGGGCTAGTGTATAATCTAGCCCACTAACACAAACGAAAGGAAACAAATGTTATCAACCGCAACCGCTCTAATCGAGGCAACCGAACAGAGTATTTTTGATGAGGAAGTAATGGGCTTTGCTCAGGCTTTCTGCTACCACGCTAAAGACTTAGACGAACAACAATTCGCTAAATCTATTTATGTTTATTCTTGTATGCTCGCTTCTCTCGCAGTAGATAAGGCTATGAAAGTTTTACTAAGCGAAAATGAAGTAATAGACCTAATGAACGCTATTGACGAACTAGAAACAATGAGAGATGAGGTAATGAAAAATGGGGAGTAATTTCGCAACTGAACTAGCGGATAATGAGTTATTCGACTTAGACTTGGAAACCGCTATTGGTATTCACTTACAGGCTAACCACTATCCACCCGTTCCACGATCAATGATTCAACCTTGTATTGATGCTATTGATGCCTACTATGATGAGGACTATCAACGCCTTATTGACTTACCCGACCCGATTACTTGGCGGGATAAAACTCAAGCACCCGCTTCCGCTATCGTAGAGGCTCACCACCTAGACGCTTGGCTTCCGCAGTATGACTAAAATCACACTCTAACTTTCTCAAATA
>RFXU01000362.1 GCA_009921505.1 Flavobacteriaceae bacterium | reverse complement strand
GGGTTTCTGCTTTGCGATTCTTGATCGCTGTGCTGGAAAGTGTTGTTACTGACATATCTTGCTTTATTTGATTGTTATACGTTAAAAAACTGGATTGTTTCAGGCTTCAATGGCCTGCATGTGCTTAATGAATTGATCCTCGGTGCCAAGTGGAGTTGGCTCCTGCCACTGAATTTCATAGTCTATATATTCGAATTGCTCAGCAATAGAGGACTGCTCGTCGAGCATCTTCTGGAAGACAGCCTGAGGGTTGTCACAGTAGAAGAGGGTATCGGCGTCCATCTCAATTGAGAAGGTATGACCGCCCTTTGGCTTCCAATGAGGAACCTCTCCGAAGCCCTCTGGGCCAACGTTATAGTTCTCGAAATACTGGGTGTGGACTAGGACTGTGCTTTTCATAATGTGTGTGTGTTTTTAATTACAGTGTAAATATAAACAAAAAGATTGACATAGAAAAACTTTTTGGCAACTTTTTTGCAACTTTTTTGCCATTTTTTGACTTTCTGGCCACCGGAGGGCCACCGGAGGGCCTCAGGATGCCACCGGAGGGCCTCAGGGGACGTCCGCGGACCATCCTGGACGTCCCGGGGTGGCAGAATCGGCCTATGCGCGCATAGTTTAGTACATTTGCTTGGCCTAGAATGCCACTAGATGGCCACGCGGTTGTCCTAGTGGCCTCCGCGGAGTCGCGCGCAGACCAAAAAAATAAAAAAACAGGTCGGAGTCCACCCTCTGCGCCCCCAGAAAAAGAGGGAGCGAACCCTTGTGGAGCCGCTAAGCTCCGAGGACCATTCTCAGGCCCTCAGTTTGCCCAGGATTAGAAGGCTGGTTGCTTAAACTTAGCCTCCCAGTGTTTACAGATAGCAGTGAACTTGTCAACCGCTTCATGGGCTCTAAAGGTTTTTGCTTTCAACAACTCGTTGGTTGCAGTTTCACGAATGTAGACAGTGTCGTTTGCCAATTCGAAGGTGTAGATGCCAATTTGCTTTTTCATGTGCGTTATCTTTTAATTACAGTGTAAATATAAACAAAAAAAGTGACACTAAAAAATCTAGTGCCACAAAGTTATTAACAATTTAGCCGATATGCATGCGCATCTCGCGTTCTTCGATCTTCCACATGCGGTGGATATGTGCAACTTCTCGGCAGATCCACTCCATTTGTTCAGAAGTGATGTTACCGTAGCGAGCGATTTGACGATCAGTGAAGTGCTCAACAGAAGCGGGACAGTTACCAGCCATATGGTAAGCGATTTTGGGAAGGTATCCGTTTTTCTTGTCTTTCATATTTGGTATGTTATTACTTTAAGGATTGGGCGAGTACGTGCAGTATTTTGGATCAAGATGGTGTCCTCCTCGGGATGACTTAGTGTAACGACAGTCCATGTTTTGGCCCGCTGAGTCGTTGGTGGGTATTCAACAATTTTGATGTCACTATATCCCATATCAACAAGCTCATGGGCAAAGCTAT
>RFXU01000361.1 GCA_009921505.1 Flavobacteriaceae bacterium | reverse complement strand
AATATGGCTACTGAGTCTCCAATAACGATCCTTGGTAAGCCGTCCGATCACGTTGAAGCTTATTTTGACAATACTCAAGGCTTGGTTGAAGGCGTTAAAGAGACATTCTACAATAGCAAAATTGTAATTCGAGAAGTGCAGGCTTCAGCAAAACGTTTATCGACTGACTCAAATTCAACTGTGGCATTTACAAGTTTCGCGGCTGACGGGACTTTAGCTGATTATGGGATTGCAACCGTTGCCGATAATGCGACAACGTCCGCAGAGACAATGAATTGGATTGATGATCGAGATCCCGCTATAAAAATTGGATACGATGAAACCAATCAGCGATTAACTTTTGATGCTGTCAACTCACAACTAGGAAAAGGAACAGGAGTAGGTTTTGATCTATTTACTGTTTATAGTAACAAGCTAGATGCTGGAGAAAATTCTCTTGGTATCGAGGCTTTTGGCAACAACAAAGATATTGATTTAAGAACGGATGATATTCTAACTGGCAATTCGTTTGTACCCGGGGGTCCAGAATTAAGAGTTGAAAATAAACGTTACGGCATGTCAGTTGAATTCGATACTGTTCAAAATCAGTTTGTAGTAAAGAGCGGTACAACCGGTGAAGCTCTACGTGCAAACTCAGCAGTCGGTGTAACTTCTGCACAAAATGAGTCGAGTGTGGCCGTTGGTCGATATGGCCTCACAGAAACCGGTGCTCGCGACCAAACTGATGATGCGACTTATGCCTTTAACAAGATTGGCAAAGGTACAGCCCAAATTTTAGGTTTTCCACGTGATGGAGTGGAAGGATATACCAAAGCCACAGGGCTTATCTCTAAACCGGCCGTCGCCGTAGGTGGTGAAGCGCTAATGAACATGACACAAGCCTTCACGGTTTCAAATCTTGCAAATGAAAATGTGGTAAATGTCGTCGTAAATGGAGTGAGTGCTTCATTAGTGATACCAGAAGGAAATTACAAAGGCTCAACACTTGCTAAGGAGCTTGAAATACGGATTAATAACATGAAAAATCCAATTTCAGGGACACCAGTTGGAGGGGTAAGAGTAACCTATGACTCAGATAAAAATAATCTTACGTTTACGACAGCTACGTCAGGAGAAGGCTCGACGATTGCTATCGATGGTGCGTTAAAGTTTGGTTTGAAAAATATTCCGCTTGGTCTCGGTGTGACGACAGAAGTGCGACAACCCGTACAGGCAACTGACGAATTAGGCCGACCACTCTATATTTCTCCAACTGGTGAAATTACCGCCAATAATCAAGCCTTTGCTGATAATATGGTGCAAGATTTTTATCCATTATATCTTGATGAGGGCGAACTGACATTTGATGTTGATGGTAACATAGTTAGCCCAATCACAAAAGTTGACTATAAAGGTCTCCTGAAGCCTCTGAGTATGGATTTTTCAAAAACCACTCAATTGGATAAACCATTCACCGCAGAAGGTATTGTTCA
>RFXU01000037.1 GCA_009921505.1 Flavobacteriaceae bacterium | reverse complement strand
ATTTAAGCCTTACTCTGCTTTGGAGAGGACTTTTGGCCTTTAAGTTTAAAATGCTCGATAAGTGCCCCACCAATCCAATATGGAATGAATGAAACAAGAAAAATCATCAACCAAAATCCTATTGTGAGTATGGTTAAAAATGCTAAGAATCCTAAATATTGATTAAAATCGAACATGGGCTTTATTTTGACCACAAATATAAAATGAAAATTTGATTATTCCATGAGTGCGCGCCGAATTATCCACAGGCTTATAAACCGAAATAAGGCACTCATGAAAATTGGGGAAATGATTTAAATAAGCCCTTAAAAGGACTTAAATTTGTACCGACTAAAAATATTTTGATCATGGAATACAGAATTGAGAAAGATACCATGGGGCCTGTAGAAGTTCCTGCTGATAAACTATGGGGGGCGCAAACCGAGCGTTCACGGAACAACTTTAAAATCGGACCTGCAGCCTCTATGCCTCTAGAAATTGTATATGGCTTTGCCCACTTAAAAAAAGCAGCCGCATATACCAATTGCGATTTAGGGGTCCTCAGTGCCGAAAAACGAGATTTAATTGCTCAGGTCTGTGATGAAATTCTTTCGGGTATGCACGACGATCAATTTCCTCTAGTCGTTTGGCAAACGGGAAGTGGCACTCAAAGCAATATGAATGTGAATGAAGTTATTGCGAATCGTGCTCATCAAATTGCGGGTAAAGAAATTGGGCAGGGAGAGAAAACCATCCAGCCAAATGATGATGTGAATAAGTCGCAATCGTCAAATGACACCTTTCCCACCGGAATGCATATTGCTGCCTATCAAAAAATTGTATCGGTAACATTACCCGGTTTAGAACAATTACAAAAGACTCTCGAACAGAAATCAAAAGATTTTGATCAAGTTGTAAAAATAGGACGCACCCATTTAATGGATGCGACCCCCTTAACGCTTGGACAGGAATTTAGCGGATATGCTGCGCAGCTAAAATACGGCATCAAAGCCCTCAAAAATACGATGCCGCACCTGTCAGAACTGGCCCTTGGGGGTACTGCGGTCGGCACAGGAATCAATACCCCTGCGGGTTATGCAGAAAAGGTCGCTCAATATATCGCAGAGTTTACCGGACTGCCTTTTGTCAGTGCAGAAAATAAATTCGAAGCGCTTGCCGCACACGATGCCCTAGTGGAGACGCACGGTGCACTGAAACAAATTGCCGTTTCACTCAACAAAATAGCCAACGACATTAGACTCCTTGCAAGTGGACCTCGCAGTGGCATTGGCGAAATTATCATTCCAGCCAACGAGCCGGGTTCATCAATTATGCCTGGTAAAGTAAATCCAACTCAATGCGAAGCAATGACCATGGTTTGTGCTCAAGTCCTTGGAAATGACGTCGCGCTGAGTGTCGGTGGATTGCAGGGTCATTTTGAGCTCAATGTTTTCAAACCCCTGATGGCCAAAAACCTATTGGAATCAGCCCAATTAATTGGTGACGCTTGTGTGAGCTTTGATCTGCACTGCGCTCAAGGTATTGAACCAAATTATAAGGTTATCGAAGAACAGCTCAATAAATCATTGATGTTGGTCACGGCCCTTAACACTAAAATTGGTTATTACAAGGCGGCAGAAATCGCGAATACCGCCCATGCCAATGGCACCACCTTGCGCGAAGAGGCCATCAATCTTGGGTATGTTACCTCAGAAGAATTTGATGCTTGGGTGAAACCTGAGGATATGGTAGGACGTTAACGATATATCATCACGCCCATTGATCAAGTTCAAATTGATATTAAGGAGTGACTCGAGTCGCTCCTTTTTTTTGTGAATTTCTACAAAAAAATCAATTATTTATCGATGAAATACAGATAACATAGATAAAAAGTAAAATTATCGTATCTTAGTAGGACCCAAATTTGATAATTAACCTACTATGAAACGACTCGTTCTAGTATTGACTTTTGGCCTTTTATGGTCAACCAATGCCGCCCAAGCGCGCCCAATTACACAACAAATTAAGCTATCGATTTCTGCTTTAACCCCAGTATTTACTGATGTTATTAGTAATCAACAAGGGCAAAAATTCTTCAGAACTTTTGTGGAGCCTTTGAACTTGAATGAGGAAAAATCATCCCGAGTACAAGTGAAATCAAATGTTGCATCAGCTCAAGATAATTTGACGTCGCTCGAAGAAAATTCCTACAAATCAGCGCTTCAAATGAGCCTTCCAAATCAAAATGCTCAGCAAGACACTGCCTCTGGTTTAATGTTTTTTCAACAGACCCATATTTTTTCAAATGGAATTTTTTATGGTTTTGTCCTGATGCTCGTATTGCTAAATGCTTTTTGTTACGCTTTGTTCAAAGACAAAACCTTTGGCCTTTTTGCCCTCGGAATGACGACTTTGAGTGCCCTGATTTTCCAATTCGACGGTTTGGCCGCGCTGTTCACTCTTGAATTTACTGAAAGTCTATTCTTGGAGATTGGGACCTTATGGCTTCTCGCTGCCCTATTCAGTGTTTTTTCGCACCAATATCTTTTGGCTAAAGAATACGCCCCGAAGCTTAAGATACTCTCGGGTATTCTTTTGAGCTTAAGTCTCGTTTCCGTTGGGTTTTACGCTTTGTTGGAATCAACATTATACCTTCAAGTCGCACAGGTTATTTTGATGACCCTTGTAGGACGTTACCTCTTTTTGGGAATTTTACGTGCTAAAGACAGCGGATATGCCAAAATATTTATCATCGCATTAACCCCATTTCTCATTGTCCTCACCGATCAATTAATCTACAATCAGCTCGGGCAATCTTTATTCGGACTCAGCGATGGTCTTCTTAAGATTAGCGCCACCCTACTTGTGCTGACCATGACCTATGGCTTACTCTACAGAATGCAGTCCCTAAAAGGAGAGCAAGACATGAGACAACTCGAAATGCGCATCTTTATGGATCGTCAGGAGGCATTTACCGCGCGCGCTAAAACTGAGAAACTCGTCGAAGACCTCTATTTAGAAAATTTAATCATGCAATATGATCTCGATGGATTTGAAATCAAATTATTGCAATATATCTCTGAAGGTAAAACCAATGCTGTTATTGCCAAAAAAATGAAAACAACAGTTGAGGAGATCGAGGACCGCACAAAAGACCTCTATCAAAAACTTGATATCGCTGAACAAATTCGTGAGGATCAAACCCTACTGCAAAGTCAGCCCGATTATTTGTATAACTAAACCCTCAGATTACGCACTAACTAAGCCTTTTTTATCTTTTTCCAGCGCCAATAAGACACAGCACTTAAGAAAATAAAAAAGCTCAGAAGGTAATAGATAAAACTCGGGGTTACAGGGACATCTCCACTGGCATAGGAGTGCAATCCTGTAAGATAAAAATTTACGCCAAAATAGGTCATCATGATACTGGCATAGGCAAAAATTGACAGTACATTGAAGGTCCATTTTCCGCGAAGCCCAGGAACGAGTCTACTGTGTATCACAAAGGCGTAAATCATAATGCTTATCAAGGCCCAGGTTTCCTTTGGATCCCATCCCCAATAGCGCCCCCAGCTCTCGTTAGCCCATTGGCCTCCTAAAAAATTACCAATAGTCAGCATCACAAGTCCAACGGTTAAAGCCATCTCATTGATGATGGTCAATTCGTTTATATTGAGCATGATTTTTTCACGATTTTGTTTCGTCCCTAAACACATCAATAGCAGGACGACAGACCCTAATATAAGCCCAAGGGTAAATGGACCATAACTGGCCACAATGACTGCAACGTGAATCATGAGCCAATAACTGTCTAAAACAGGCTGTAAATTGGCAATTTGTGGATCGAGCCAACTCAAGTGAGCAACCCACAATAAAATGGAAGCCACAAAAGCGGTAGCCGCGACGGTTAAATCGCTTTTTCTCCCAAAGGCCAGCCCAAAAAATACGGTAGCCCAGGAGACGTAAATAACGCTCTCATAAGCATCACTCCAAGGCGCGTGCCCACTGATATACCAGCGTGCCGCTAATGCCAGGGTCATACCGATAAATAACAGCCAAATGAGCCCTTTAAAAAGTTGCACCGCGTAATTCCAAAATGATTTTGGACTAAAAATTTGGATCATGATCACCACCAACATCAATACCCCAAAAAGACCGAAGTACCGATAAAGCTTATTAAAGGGATCGATGCGGTTATAGGCGATTTCTGCACTCACCCTATTTTGAGCCGGATAAACAGCCGCGCCAAATGTTTGTTGATAACGTTCTATAGCCTCCAAAGCCTGATTGGCAATACTCTCATCTCCGGTTTGGCGAAACTCACGCAAGCCCTGAAAATAAATAGGCATAATATTGCGAATAAATAACGAATCTTCAGATTTTAACGGAGTGGCGCTTAATTCTTGATAAGAAATCCATTTGTTTTCCACCGATCCAGGAATGGGGAATATCTTTAAAATCCCACCACCCAAAGCTTCATTTAAGACGTATGACTTTTCATATAGCTTGATAAAATCTTTTTCAAATTGGTTTGGATTCGTCTTTGCAGAAGCATCGGCGACATAACTATCGATTTTACTATTGCCTCGCTGGTCAAATAAATCAATTAAAGCGATTTGATTCGTCTGTGGTTGTACTCCCAATATTTTTTTGATACTGTCATTGCGCCAGTCTAGCTTCAAAATGGGGATTCCATACCACATCATTGGAAACTCAGTCATGGACAAAAACACCTGATCGGGGTTTAGCCCTTTGTATTGATCTTTACCACTTATTTTTCTCAGTAACTCACTAGAAAAGGTATTGACCGGCTTCATTCGACCATTATCTTGCAAAATAAGTCTTCCAAAAGCTTCGGCCTGCGCTTTGTTTACGGCATTGGCCAAAACGATTGAATCCGCTTTTTGACTGCTCATCGGCATATTTTGGGCCTGAAGTCCGTTAAATAGAAACAACAAGGGCAAAAACATTAATGCTTTTTTCTTGCGCTTTATTTTGTCCAACATCTTTTCTAAATCTTTGAAACGGGTATGTCGATCAAACAAAATGGCCATCAAACCGATATATAAAAGAAAATACCCCAAATAGGTGGTATATGTTCCCCACCAATCATGATTGACCGATAAAACGGTTCCTCGTTCATCAGGATCAAAACTGGCCTGAAAAAAGCGATATCCGCCATGATCTAATACATGATTCATAAAGATGTCATAATCGAAAAATCCCGTCTCATCATTGACGGTCACTTTACTTTTGAAAGAAGAATAGGCCTTTTCTGTACCCGGATATTTTTCGGCGATAAAATCATTTAAAGTGATGCTAAAGGGCAATTCATAAGCCTTTGAACCGTAGCTCAAGCCAATGCTCAGACCACCTACTTCTAATACTTTTGGCGCGGGACTCAAACCTTTTCCCCCGAGAAGAGCAATGCGCTCAGTTTTATCTGCTGTAGTCACTTGAATAATGACTGCATCATTACCCGTAGATTCTGAATCACTTGCTTTTACTAAATCCATCGTTCCACGTAAGGCGGGCTCTGGGACAACGAAAGCAGTACCACCGATTTGGTATAAAGAACGCAATTCAAGGAGGGCTTTAACCTCAGCCTCAACGGCTCCTTTTTGCTGATCTGCCATACGCATATAGTCCCCAGCAAATGGGGATTCTATAAAATACTGCCCCTGGGTGAATTCGATATTAATGGCGCCAGGAGTGGGTTGATTAAAACTATAAAGTAGGTTATGGATATTGGTGACACTTCCCTCCTTGAGATAATGTTCATGTCGGGTCCCGTCTCCGGATTCAACCAGCTTGAGATATAAGTCCCCTTGAGGATCTTCTACAAGTCCTTCTTTGGCGTTTTCTATGTAATCCACCACACTGAAATCTACGACCTGACCGTTATAATCTGTGGACCATTGAGTATCGGGAGTTAATCGCTCTGAAAGACGTACGAGTTTCGCGGGGACATTACGTCGCATCAATACGCCATTGACCTCATAATCCCCATCGATGTAGGTAGAGATATAAGTTTGGTCTGATAAAAAGGTGCGTTCTGTAGCCCCTTCTCGAATATGCATGACCCCTTCAAAACCAATATAACGCGTAATAAATGCCCCAACAATGATTAAAATAAAGGCCAAATGCAAGGTTAGGGTCGCCCATTTTTCCTTTTTATACAGTCTAAATCGGGCAATATTGCCTAAAAAATTAATGACAAAAAATACCATAATGGCCTCAAACCACCAGGCGTTAAAAATTAGTTCACGAGCGTATGGCGAGGGCGGTTTTGGATATCCTTGATCCAAAAATGTACCTACAGCCATCGCTACTGCGAACAGCAGGAATAAAAAAGCCGTCAATCGTGTCGAAAATAAAAACGCTGCAATTTTTTTCTGCATGTTGAAATTTTTGGCAAAAATACGCAAACTAAGGTGACTTATCCCCTTGCCACATCATAGATAAATGTTAAGAATTCTACCGCAAGCCCCCTTTATTGATTATTTTTGAGTCATGATAAAAATCTGTCTTCTCGGATTCGGAAATTTAGGTCAGCATGTGGCCGCACATCTTAATGCTGCAGAAGGACTTGACTTGGTTCAAATTTATAGTCCAAGTCAAAGGGAAACCTCTTTTGATGGGGTACCCCTAATTAACGATCTAAAACAGCTTAAAGTTGCAGACCTTTATATAGCCGCCATTAGTGATGATGCCATCGCTAATTTGTCTCAAAATTTGCCTGATGACATTTTTTTGGTGCATACCTCGGGGACCGTTGGGATGGATGTTTTATCCAAGCAATCAAAGCGGGGTGTATTTTACCCCCTGCAGAGTTTTTCAAAGAACCATAAGGTCGGTTTTGATCAAATACCCATTTGTTTGGAATCAAACGATGCAGAAACCATGCTTGTATTGGAAAAGGTTGCGCACAAGCTCTCCAAAAAAGTGGTGCAGATTGATTCTGCACAACGTCTTGAATTACACTTTGGAGCTGTTTTGGTGAATAATTTCACCAACCACCTTTACGCCTTGAGTCAAAAACATTTGAAAAACAAAGGAATTGCCTTTGACCTACTTCATCCACTCATTGAGGAAACTACACGAAAAGCCATGAGCATTGGGGCTGATGCCGCCCAAACTGGTCCCGCAAAGCGAGGCGATTTTAAAACGATAGAGCGGCATATGAGCTTAATTGAGGATCAAAAACTAAAAGAAATTTATAACTTACTCTCTGATTCCATTCGAGAGCATTCAAAATCAAAATAAATTGGACACGAGCTATAAAACCCTTCTCAATAACATCAAAGCCTTTGTTTTTGATGTGGACGGTGTCTTGACCGACGGAACAGTAATCGTTGACACTCAGGGACAACTGTTGCGCAATATGAATATCAAAGATGGTTTCGCGTTAAAAGCCGCTGCAGATAAAAAATATCCCATGTGTATTATTTCAGGGGGAACCAATCCCGGTGTTCAAAAAAGACTAGAAGGCCTTGGGATTAGCGAAGTGCATCTCGGGGCACATCACAAAAAAGAATTGCTTTTAGATTTTATCCAAAGACATGGTCTGAATGCAAATCAGGTGTGTTATATGGGTGATGATCTACCCGATTATGAAGTGATGACTATGGTCGGTCTGGCTTGCTGTCCGCAAGACGCCGTCCCTGAAATTAAATCGATCGCCCAATATATTTCCCATCGTTCAGGAGGAAAAGGCTGCGTGCGCGACATTATCGAGCAAGTCCTCAAAACTCAAGGCAACTGGTTTAATGGAGGCTCGGTCAGTGGCCGCGAAGGATAGTTCACCAAATATGCTGCCCAAATTCATTAAAGCACTCTTGGGGATTATTATGGGTTTTCGCCCTTTGAATCTTCTGTTGATTTTTGGTGTGCACAAAATAATTCAATGGGTCATGATTGGGCATGGCCAAAGGCTCAAGCTCAATATAAACCAGACCGACTTATTCGAAACTCTAGATCAATTAATGTGGGCTAGTATTGCCCTTGCTGCTGCGGGTTACTTAATCAATGACTATTACGATCAGCGCACTGATTCTATAAACAAACCAAAACGAGCATCACATTTATTAATTTCTCATCATATCGTTTTTTGGTCTTTTTGGGCGGGGATCAATCTTATTGCCTTTTCCCTTGGATTCAGTATTGATCGGACCGTCGAGCATTCAAGTTATGGCGCTTTATTAATTTTAATAAGTCTCATTCTTGTTGGCTATAACCTTTCTAAATGGAGTAAATTTTTGATCGGGCCTGTGGTGATTTCTGGCCTTGTCGCCCTAAACCCCATCCTTGCCCAGGATTTAGCCTTGACCCTATACACCAAAGCCTTAACAAACACTTCTTTTAATGAGGTTTATAATTTAATCGCTCCGACGGGACAATGGATTTGGCGCATTGCTTTTTTAGGTTTTTTATCAAATTTCATAAGAGAGCTCATCAAAGACATAGAGGATATCAATGGGGATCAAAACGCGGGGCGACGGACGCTGCCTATAGTTTTAGGCATTGAGCGTACCGCAAAAATAACGGCAGTTTTTGGACTTATTTTGGTCTTGATCTTAGGGATGTTTGCGGCTATCGCTTTGAACTCGAGTATTCCTTTAGGCATAAATTTGACTTTAGCCTTAATATTGGCCATCTGGATTACCTACAAATCCGCCAAAATTGAAAGACCGAGCCAAGCCAAGTCCTTATCTTTGACCCTAAAATTATTGCTCATCTTAGGCCTAATGAGTCTTTTTTGGCTGTAAAATCATATAAAATGTTCCACAAAGAATTTGAACACTTTGACATTGTCCTTGCCTCAGGATCACCCCGTCGTCAAGAACTACTCCGGGCTTTGGGCATACCTCATCGGGTTGAAGTCCGCACTATTGAAGAGATTTATCCCAATGATTTAAAAGGCCATGAAATCACAGATTTTCTCGCCCATAAAAAAGCGGAAGCCTTTGATCCACTCAAATCGAATCAAATCGTCATCACCAGCGACACCATAGTGTGGTTTGAAGGGCGTCCCGTTGAAAAACCGCGCGATCGCAGTCATGCCCTTGCTATGCTCGAATCCTTGAGCGGAACAATGCATGAAGTTTTTACCTCAGTCTGTTTTAAAACCAAAGCTGAAACAATAATTGTTCACGACTGTACCAAAGTCTGGATAGAGCAACTCTCCAAGCAAGAACTTGAATATTATGTTGACCACTTCCACCCAATGGATAAAGCAGGAAGCTACGGAATACAAGATTTTTTCGGATATATTGGAGTTTCGCGAATTGAAGGTTGTTATTACAATGTAATGGGACTACCCACGCGTTTGGTTTACCAAAATTTGGTTTCGCTTGTTAAAGGTCAAGCAAAAGAGTAATTTTAAAAATATTTAACCCAAGTGTTTATGACATTAAGTAACCTCTATTTTGAATTAATTGCCACAGGCGTATTATTTCTAATTTTACTTATTTCCCGAGCCTTAATTATTGGGCTAATACGTCGATTTTCGCACAGTGAACAAATTATTGATCGCAGAGTACAGCTGATTACTAAGCTGATTAATTATGTGATTCTCGGCTGTGCTTTGGTGGGTGTTTTTGTTATTTGGGGGGTTGATGTGCGTAATCTTGGCGTAATATTATCCTCGATTTTCGCCGTAATCGGTGTCGCATTTTTTGCGCAATGGTCTATCTTGAGCAATATCACCAGTGGTGTAATCATGTTTTTCACTTTTCCCTACAAAATCGGTGATCGTATTATGATCCATGATAAAGAATATGAGTATGTAGGGATTATTGAAGATATCAAGACTTTTCATATCGTGTTGGTCAATGATGCCGGTCAAAGAATCACCTATCCCAACAGTCTCGTTTTGCAAAAAGGAGTCAGCATCCTCAATCAAAACAATAACTTGTCTTCGGAACCCTCATCGAATGATCGCGAATCAATTTAAGCCGTTCAAGACAAAATGAAAAATACTCAAAAAGCCGATGATCGATTTCAGTTTTAAGTTTAAAAACATTTCAAAAACCCTAATTCAAAAAAGCATTTGGATTGGTCTGGTACTGGTATATTCGGGGTTTCAATCGGGTTATGCGCAAGCCCCGGTGCAATGGAACTCCAGCGAAATTTATCATGCGCTGGAAAAATTCAACACCTTTGGCTCCGTTCTTTATGTCGGGGCGCATCCTGATGACGAAAATACAAGGCTCATTACCTATTTTGCTAATCACGAACGTGCTCAAACCGCTTATCTTTCCCTCACGCGCGGAGGTGGTGGACAAAACCTGATTGGCCCGGAACTAAAAACAACACTTGGCATCATCAGAAGTCACGAACTGCTTCAAGCGCGCTCCATTGATGGCGGGCAGCAATTTTTTACCAGAGCCCTAGATTTTGGCTATTGTAAGCATCCGAGTGAAGCCTTGGACACCTGGGGGCATGACGAAATTTTACGCGATGTGGTCCGGAATATTCGTCGATTTAAGCCAGATCTTATCGTTAATCGATTTAATCACCGTACTCCAGGCTCAACGCACGGACATCACACTGCTTCTGCTCTATTGAGCATTGAAGCTTATAACAAAGCCAATGATCCAAATTATGACGCAGAATCAGCAGCGCAATACGGAATTTGGCAACCAAAGCGACTTTTTTTTAATACCTCATGGTGGTTTTATGGCAGTCAAGAGGCCTTTGACGCCGCGGACAAAACAAATTTATTGGAAATACCCGTGGGCCAATATTATGCGCCTTTAGGGGCGTCGACTGGGGAACTCGCGGCAAGGAGTCGCAGCATGCATAAGTCTCAAGGCTTCGGCAGTCTGAGTAGTCGCGAACAAGAAACTGAATATCTTGAACTCATACTAGGGGATTTACCCAAAGATAAAAGCAACCCATTTGAGGGGGTTTCACGCGATTGGCAAAGAATCGGGATCAATAAGGATCATTTCATCGCACAAAGCCTGAAGGACATCATTGAAAATTTTGATTTTAAAAGTCCAGAAAAGCATGTTCTTGAACTCTTGAAGGTTTTGGAGGAACTCAAAACATTGCCCCAAAACCCATGGAAAAACCAAAAGATTGAATCGCTAACCCAGATTATAGCCCAGTGCTTGGGATTGTATGTGTCTGCAGAATCTTCGCGGTCCTATGTCACGCCTAAGGATGAGGTAATGGCCAAAGTCGAGGTCACCAACAGAAGCCAAAAAACCTTGTTACTCAATAGAGTTTATTCGGACCAATTGTATTTTTTTGAGAACACTCAACCACAATCTATCAATCCTTTAGCCTCTCTATATGTTGAATCCTTGGAGGCTCCGCTAAATTCGGTTGATTTAAGCACCCCCTACTGGTTAAAGAATGAGGCCGCATCAGGACGCTTTAACGTGTCAAACGCCAATCTAATCGGTGCAGCCTTTGGTCCGGAGTCGGTCAGTGTTCGCTTGGACTTTTCTTTGGAAGGCCATGAATTTACCGTCAAAACACCCCTTCGTTATAAGTACAGAGACCGCGTTCAAGGAGAAGTATTTGATCCATTTGTGGTTTTGCCTGCTTTGACCGTAAGCAGTTCAGAAGCGGTCATGGTTTTCAATGATCAAAAGTCAAAATCCTTAAACATTACCCTTACTGCTCATAGTGATGCACAAAAAGGAAGCCTTAGCCTGCAGCACCCAGATCATTGGCGCGTAGAACCAAAATATATTGACTTTGAAATTCCAAAGGCAGGAAGCCAAATCAATCTGAGTTTTGATGTATACCCCCCAAAAGAAACTCAATCAGGCCAACTCATTCCTTTGGTTCAGATTGGTGATCAATACTACTCCAAATCGCTTTTGGAAATTCAATATCCACATATTCCAAAAATCACGGTTTTGGAACAAGCACAAACTCAGGTTTTAAAAATGACTGTTTCCAGAACAACGCAGCGTATAGGATATATTCAGGGAGCCGGTGATGAGGTAAATAAAGGATTAGAGCAGCTCGGTTATGAAGTGATTCCAATAATACCAGAGGATTTAAACTCTGAGCAACTAAAAAACTTGGACGCGCTAGTTATCGGAATTCGGGCGTTCAATACCAGCCAAGCGCTCGTTGCCCGTATGGAAATGATCAATGAATATATCGCTCAGGGCGGATTGCTTTTGATTCAATACCAAACAACTTCCGGCTTACTCACCAAGCAAATGGGACCGATCCCTTTTGACCTGGGCAGAGATCGCGTTACGGATCAAGAAGCACCCATGACCTTTTTGGACGCAAAACATCCTATTTTCAATGAGCCCAATGCGATGAGTGCCGCGGACTTTGAAGACTGGGTTCAAGAACGGGGGCTATATTTTGCTCAGTCGTGGGGTCCAGAATTCACACCCCTTATCGGGATGAATGATCCGGGAGAAGCGCAAACCAAGGGCGGATTAATTTTGGGGCATTATGGAAAAGGAACAGTGATCTATACGGGAATAAGCTTTTTTAGACAAATCCCTGAGGGCGTTGCAGGAGCCTATAAATTCTTAGCTAATTTATTGTCCTATCGTCATGACTAAACAAACTGATCCTCAAAAAACACAAGTCGCTGAAGCAGAAAATTCTGAGCTTTCAAAGTCAGTCATCAAGGATACCCCAGAGGTCAATAATGAATTTTCTAAGGTCGATTTTAAAGGATCGAAATGGATTTATTTTATGGTCCTGGGGCTTAACGCGATTTATATCCTTCTTTTTTATTGGATCAATCAATTATACGGTAATTCATGAGCAGTATTGACTGGATTATTTTAGGGCTCGTTCTGGCCTTTATCGTGCTTTACGGACTGGCCAAAACAAGAAATCAATCGGGCGTTTCAGATTTTGTTACAGGAGGAAATAAAGCGAGCTGGTGGACCATTGGCCTGAGCGTAATGGCTACTCAAGCCAGTGCCATTACTTTTTTATCCACCCCGGGGCAAGCGTTTCATGACGGTATGGGATTTGTCCAATTCTATTTTGGCTTACCTATAGCCATGGTGCTTATTAGCCTATTCTTTGTCCCTATTTATCATCGTTTAAAAGTTTTTACGGCTTATGCCTATTTAGAGGATCGATTTAACGTTCAGACCAGAACACTCACCGCTGTATTTTTCCTTATCCAAAGAGGACTCGCAGCGGGTATAACAATTTTTGCCCCCTCCATTATACTCTCTGCCGTACTGGGTTGGGACTTAGTTTGGCTCAATATTTTAATCGGCTCGTTAGTAGTGGTTTATACCGTAACTGGAGGAACACGAGCGGTAAATATTACCCAAAAGCAACAAATGGGGGTCATCTTTGGTGGAATGTTTTTGGCCTTCCTCATGCTCCTTAACTTTTTACCTCTTGAGGTGGGCTTAGACGAAGCCTTGACCATAGCAGGGGCTCAAGACAAAATGAATATTTTAGATTTCTCTTTTGACTTCGATAATCGTTATACATTCTGGAGTGGTATTATTGGGGGAAGCTTTTTGGCGCTGTCTTATTTTGGAACGGATCAAAGCCAAGTCCAACGCTATTTATCAGGCCGGACTTTGCGGCAGAGTCAAATGGGACTGATTATGAATGGAATGCTCAAAGTCCCGATGCAATTTTTCATTCTATTAATCGGGGTTTTGGTCTTTGTTTTTTATCAATTCAATGCCTCGCCACTAAATTTTAATCCGACCAATGAGCGTATGGTTATGGATTCTCCTTATGCTGCACAATACAAGGTTTTGGACCAAGAAAAAGACCTATTGATGGGGCAAATACAAACATTACAATTAGCCTACTTAGACGTTGAAGACCCGGCACAAAAGGATGTGTTACAAAAAGAAATTTCTGCGCTAAACACCCAGCAATTGTCCTTGAGAAAAGAGGCGCGTGAATTAATTCTTGCCGCCGATAAAGACGCCGAGACAAACGATAAAGATTATGTCTTTATCCATTTCATTCTCACCCAACTCCCCGTAGGGCTCATTGGGCTACTTTTAGCAGTTATTTTGAGTGCTGCCATGTCGTCGACCGCCAGTGAAATTAATGCTCTCGGGGCAACCACCGCAGTGGATTTATATCAAAGACATCGCCCGGGACACAGCGAAAAACATTATTTAAAAATAACGCGATACTTTACTCTGATTTGGGGGGTCATCGCCATTTTAGTGGCCTGTACTGCACCCTTGTTTGATAATTTAATCCAATTAGTAAATATCATTGGTTCTATCTTTTACGGGAATATTTTAGGAGTGTTTTTGGCCGCTTTTTTTATTCGGCATATCAAAGGGCTATCCATTTTTTGGGCGGCACTGATCAATCAAGGTTTTGTGATCTCCCTTTTTGTTTTAGATCTTTTTGAAGTCATTAAACTCCCCTATTTATGGCTTAATGTAATCGGTTGTGTTGCGGTAATCCTCATTGCATTGATCGTACAATTTTTTCAGGGCGATAAGCACTAAACAACTTCACTGAGCATTTATAAATTCTGAGCATTGATTCATAAAAGCAAAATATGTTTGCTTGTGTGGGTGTATTTAAGACCTGATATTCGTAAAACAATTCACTGAGGCTTCTGCATCTTTTAAATAGTAATTGGGGAGTTATTCACAGTATGTTAGAGCATCAGCTGAATTGTAACACACAGGAAGATCGAGATAAATACATTCATGTACTAGGTTAAGTGATCGATCGACCCTATAAAATGACAGCTTCGGCTGTCATTTTTTTTTAGACAGGTTCTTTGAATGCTATGTATCTTTGCATGACTTTCATCTGCCATAAATTAATTCAAGACTAATGAAACAAAAAATTGACCTACAAACTTGGGATCGAAAAGACCATTTCGAATTCTACTCTAGGTTTAAAGAGCCCTATCACGGGGTAAATGTTTCTTTAGACATAAGCACTTTAAAAGAGCGCTGTAAAGCAGAGAATTCCTCTGTTTTTATGCACTATTTGCATCGAGCAATCATCGCCGTAAACCAGGTAGAGGCGTTTCGTTATCGCATATTAAATAACGAGGTTTATCTTTTTGATACAACTCATGTGACCATGACCATTGCTCGT
>RFXU01000360.1 GCA_009921505.1 Flavobacteriaceae bacterium | reverse complement strand
AAGTTCATTTCTAGTGAGAAAATTACCTTGATCCATGCCCACACCACATCAGTTTTTATTGCCTCGTTAATGGGTTTGGTCTTTCCAAAGATTAAATTGGTCTGGCATGACCATTACGGAGAGCTTGAAAGAATAGAGCAGCGTCCTATTCAAGCTTTAAAAAGAATCATCCACCGTTTTAGCGGAATAATCTCAGTCAATGAATCTTTACGTGAGTGGGCGCAAAATGATTTAGGGCATCGTAACGTAATTTACTCGCCGAACTTTATTGAAATGGGCGTTTCCAACTCGGAATTAAATCAGGCTGAATTCAATCAAGCTGAATTGAATGAAATGGAATCTGATATCACTGCTCTTAAGGATGCGAATCCAGTCAACATGGTTAATCCCAAAAGAGATCAAATAAAGCTCAATGGTCCAGATGGATTTAAAATAATCTGTGTAGCAAATCTGCGCCCCCAAAAAGATCATTTAACCTTAATCCGCGCCTTTGCCCAATTGTCTCGAGAACATTCTAATGTCAGTTTACATTTGGTTGGAGCGGAGTCAGATCAAAGCTACGCGGCTCGAGTTAAATCTGAAGTGACCGCACGCCATTTGAATCAGGTTTATTTTTATGGAGCAGTAGAGGGTGTAAGCGATTTGCTGCAACAAGCCCAGATAGGCGTCTTGTCTTCTGTTTCTGAAGGGTTGCCCATGGCTCTACTCGAATATGCCGCTGCCGGATTACCCATAGTAACGACCGATGTCGGGGCTTGTCGTGAAGTTATCGGAGATTATGGTTTTGTCGTTCCTTCTAAAAACCCAGAAGAACTTTATCGGGCCCTGTCAAAGACTATAGAGGATTATGACTCCGCAATCGCAAAAGCCGAAAAATTAAAGGCACAAGTTCAAGAGCAATACAGTGAGCCCGCAGTAATTCCTCGCTTAATTGAATTTTACAAGACCCTCTAACGCCATGGAGACGCGCTTTACCACTTATATCACCCTTTTGGCCGCTCATGTCGGTTTGGGCTTTTTGGGTATTTTATATCCGCCGGTTATAAAATATGTGCTCCTTTTGGCCATAGTGTATTTTCTAATGATGATTATCAGAACGGCCAATAGTGATAATCACGCCCTTTTGGGTGCTGCTTATATCGCAGGGTTTGAAGTGTTTTCTCGAATGACCGGGGGCGCCTTTTCTTATGAATTTGCCAAGTATATGGTTATTGGGTTTTTGGGATTAGGTATGTTTTATAGAGGTTTTCAAAGGGCGTCATGGCCCTACCTGTTTTACCTTCTTTGTTTGGTGCCCGGGATATTTATAGCCGGGATTAATCTCTCTTTTAACACCAACATCGGGAACGCCTTGGGATTTAATCTATCGGGCCCAGTTTGTCTGGGTATTTCCGCCTTGTATGCATATCAAAACCCGATTACACAGCAGCGCTTTAAGACCATAATTGAGCTTTTGATTTATCCCTTAGTGGCCACAGTGACCTATGTTATTCTTTATGC
>RFXU01000359.1 GCA_009921505.1 Flavobacteriaceae bacterium | reverse complement strand
TCCCCATGTACAAAATAAGCCTGTGGTTCAGAATCTAAAAACTCTTTCGTAATTATAATCTTTTTGTAAATTGCCATAACGTTAATATTTATTAGCAATAAACGTTTTGTTTCAAAACTTAAGAATCAGCAGAAAGAGTTATATCCCATTCAGAAGCTTCTTCCTCGCTTGGCTCTTTGATCATGATTGATAAGTGAATTGAATTATCTTGAATTTTTGCAAGAAATTGATAATCCTCTATAATTTGTTTTTCTTTGATCGGATATAGAACAGCATTTGCGATGGTTAAAGCTTCCATTTTCGAGGCTTCGTTAGCTTCTGTAAATTTAAATTTTTCGAGAATTTCTCCAATTTTGGTAATAATAATTTCTGCTTTCATGTGTCTGTTACTTATTGTAAAATTTGATAGTGTTAACTAGACCTTCTGCAAATTTGGTAGTTGGATACCAAAGCAGTTCAGTGTTAATTTTTGTATTGTCGATTGCGTACCTAAAATCATGACCCTTTCTGTCTTCGACATATGAGATATAATCGTCAGATTTGACGTTTAATACGCTGCAAATGTCGTTAATAATATCGATATTGGTCTTTTCGCAGTTTCCTCCGACGTTATATGTTTCTCCGAGTTTTCCGTCTTTAACTATCTTAAAAATTGCGTCGCAATGATCTTCTACATAAATCCAATCTCTGACGTTTTTTCCGTTACCATATACAGGGATCTTTTGGTCGTTCAAAATTGAGTTGATGACGACTGGAATAAATTTCTCTTTATGTTGGTTTGGACCATAGTTGTTTGAACAATTTGAAATGGTCATGGGTAACTTAAATGTATGAAAATAAGCCCTAACTAACATATCACTAGATGCTTTAGAAGCAGAATATGGAGAATTAGGAGCGTATGGAGTAGTTTCAGTAAAAAAACCGGTTTCCCCTAAGCTACCATATACTTCGTCTGTCGAAATATGATGAAAACGAATCGAGGGATGTCTTCTGCATGCTTCTAACAAATTGAAGGTTCCAACTTCTTAGACGAGGGTGTAAATAGGCGAGTTGGGCGAAAAGTAATTGACAGCAGAAACCGGCCTGCGGGAACACCCCTATATGCCGCCTATGGGATGTTTCAGGTTACGCGAGACACGTTTAGGACAATGGCTGTGAAGTTTGACGGCAAGCTAGGCGTGTCTCGCGCGTGGAGCACCGAGAAAAAATGGGTATGGGAAGTAGGTCCGCAGTTTCAGATTCTAATGCCCTTGATGCAGCTAAGTCAGGAGGTGTGGCTTCCGTCGCAAGGCATGCCCAGCGGGCGCGTGCGGAGTACGATGCTTGCCGGCAATACCGGGCCGATGCCGCGAAAGTTCATTCGAGCGGCCTGCTCGGGGCCAAAGCCTACGCCTCGGAACTCCGCAGGATCGAGCTCTTGGAGTCGCTCCTGATGCTGGGCTGGAAGTCAGCCGACCCCGCCCAATCATTCCGGTCCGTCCTCGCGAGCGCCCTTCGCCA
>RFXU01000358.1 GCA_009921505.1 Flavobacteriaceae bacterium | reverse complement strand
ATTTGGTCAAAAGACAATTGCTCCAGAAGACTCAGGCTATATCTTGGAGGGTAAAGGCTCGCCGCTATATCGTGCTGATGATCTAGGTTTGCCAGTCAAATCCACCCCTGCCACGATTACTGGGCAGTCCTTGTCTTCTTATCTGGGGGATGGCCGAACTGTAGAAATCGTAACCGATCCAATGATGTTTACTAAAACCATGGAGTATCAAGCGTTAAAAGGTGTTGAAAACCCAACGCCAGGCACATTTTGGGGCAAAGACTTTTTACTTGTCGACGTTGATGAAAGCGGACCCGTATCTATTGATATCCCTCCTGGTACCTACAATGGTACACAACTCGCAGAGGCGGTACAAATTGCGCTTCGAAATGCATTTGGAGACGATAAAAAAATTCAACTTACAGACAACGTCGACAGCACATTTACGATTGATTTGAAACAGCCTGCTGGTGACGGTAAGGCAAAAGGCCTAGCAACACCAATAACGGTTGATTTGCACGCAGTGGGAGGGTCGATCGCTGCAACGCAAGCTCAAGCAAAAGCGGGGTTAGAGCTCGATGACTTTTTAGTTCACGCGCAACGATTAATAACCAATGCAATGAATGCCAAGATTCAGAGTGCATCAGGAGCAGGGGCGGAAGATCCAGCAACGGCCGCAGAACTGAATGTTAGTGGGCGCATGTTTAAAAAGATTGCAAGTTCTGCGATCGACATGGCGGCGCCAATGCCGACGGCATATGATGTTATTCAGTTTACGCATACGAATCCTCAAGTGAATAGCGGTACAGGCGTCACTCGCTATGTTGCTTATTCTAACGTGGGAGGCACGCCTGAAATAAAGGCATATGATGAGAAGCCAACAGCAGTTGGTAACTTTACTAAAGATGCAAATGGATATTTGCAGATAACCTTGAGTGGGTATCCAATCCAAGCGCTAGAAGTTCTCAGATTTCAACAGAATTTGAATACTGGCCAGGAAAAGTTTATTGCGGAAGTGGGCTCGAACGAAGTTTCTGTTAGAACACAAGTGGTGGATCCAAGCAATGCTGCACAGACAATCGTCACTCTGAACCACAAAGTAATTGATGATAACATTTTAAACATGACGAGCGAGTCTCCAATTACGATTTTGGGTAAGCCATCGGATCACGTAGAAGCGTATTTTGAAAACACCAAGGGTTTAGTTGAGGGTGTAGACGAAACGTTTTACTCCAACAAATTGGTAATTCGTGAAGTACAAGGTTCCGCGAAGCGCACTACAACTGTGGCTAACACAGGCTCAGCATTTGCTGCTTTTTCATCGACAACAGCTTTGGCAGAGTACGGTCTTGTCGCAAACCCGACCACTGAAACCATCAACTGGATTGATGATAGGGACCCAGCAATCAAAATCGGTTATGACGAAACTAATCAACGTTTGACGTTTGATGCCCAAAGTTCGCAGCTAGGCAAGGGTACTGGTGTCGGTTTCGATTTATTTACAGTCTATAGCAAGAAATT
>RFXU01000357.1 GCA_009921505.1 Flavobacteriaceae bacterium | reverse complement strand
GAAGAAGTAAAATGGGAACCTGAACGCTAAAGCACCATTTAGCGAAAGTGTCCAATAAAACCTGAGAAATTCGCACAATATCGCCCACAAAAGCGATAAATTAGAACGAAGTCACTCAAATTAAAAGACTGAATTTCAATACATTGAACGTGTTCTTTTAAATTATGATGAATTAAATATCTTTTTACTTGACTTTATACAGTAAAAATTTATTTTTGCAAAAACTAAACGGAATTCTGTTATGTACTGGACATTAGAATTAGCATCCTATTTAAGTGATGCGCCTTGGCCGGCAACCAAAGACGAATTGATTGATTATGCGATCCGTACAGGAGCTCCTCTTGAGGTTGTAGAAAACCTTCAATCTATTGAAGATGAAGGCGATTCTTACGACTCAATCGAAGAGATTTGGCCAGATTATCCCACAGACGATGATTATCTGTGGAATGAAGATGAATATTAAACAACAGTATCATTACTGTGAAAAGTCTCAGGCCTGTGTGTTTTGAGACTTTTTTTTTACCTTAACCAAAGCCAATTAAATGGCCTAAACCCTTTGAATTTGTGGGTTTTTGTCGTTTTTTTGTGGCGCTAAGCGCATGGATAATAAATGACAAGCTCTTAGGCCGAAATCCAACGATAATGGGAATATTAGACAGTGTTTTAAAAATATTTGTAGGGGATAAATCGAAACAAGATTTAGGGCAAATTCAGCCCCTGGTCGAACAAATCAAAAAATTTGAAGCGAGTACCGCCACCCTTACGCTCGATGAATTACGCGCTAAGTCGGATGCTTTTCGTCAGCGCATTAAGGACGATCAAAAGGAAATAGAGGAACAAATACAGGAACTGCACAAGGCCATTGAGGTAGAACCAGATATTGACAAAAAGGAAGACCTCTACAATGAAATAGATCGCCTCAAGGACGAGCGCTACGGCATTGAAAAAACAACTCTAGACGATATTTTACCCGAGGCTTTTGCGGTGATTAAAGAAACCGCAAAGCGTTTCAAAGAAAATAAAGTACTCGAAGTAACTGCCACAGCCAAGGACCGAGAATTCTCAGCCACTAAAAACTACATTACTTTGGTTGGTGACCAGGCGCACTGGTCCAACAGTTGGGATGCCGCAGGCAAACAGGTCACTTGGGACATGGTCCACTATGATGTTCAGCTCATCGGGGGAATCGCACTGCATCAAGGAAAGGTTGCCGAGATGCAAACCGGTGAAGGAAAAACCTTAGTGGCGACGCTTCCGGTTTACCTCAACGCACTTGCGGGCCACGGAGTGCACTTAGTGACGGTAAACGACTATTTGGCCAAACGAGACAGCGCTTGGATGGCCCCCATATTTGAATTTCATGGCATGAGCGTTGATTGTATTGACCTACATCAACCGAATTCTCCGGCGCGCCGCAAGGCCTATAATGCCGACATTACTTACGGAACCAATAACGAATTTGGTTTTGACTATCTGCGCGATAATATGGCGCATGCTCCT
>RFXU01000356.1 GCA_009921505.1 Flavobacteriaceae bacterium | reverse complement strand
TGCATCCAACGATAAGCGAAAGTAAGACAAATGTAAAAAGCCGCTTCACCGTCACAGGCATTCCTTTCAAAATACTTATCCCAAGGCCTAAAACAGTCGGTCTGGATAAATCGTGGTCAATAGTGCTGAAACTTTGCAATTACACAATGGCAAAATTCAGCCCAGTCTGGTTTAATGCTTTTTCTGGGCGTAGAATTGTGTATGTCTGGGACCTAAGTGTCCGAGTTTTGGGCGTTTTCAAAGTAAACAAGAGTATTTATGCAAACCAGCTTTCGCAAAATAAAACATGTGGCTTGGGCTGCCGCTTGTATCGTTTTGATCGCGCTTCCGCGGGCCAGTATGGCCCAAGAGGGTGGCGCGGAGGAAAATATTTTGCTGGTCTCTGACGCTGTGACGCTAGATCCAGAGGCCGATTTATTCACCGCAACAGGGGATGTAGAGGTCTACTTCGACGGTAATACGTTGACTGCGCCCAAAGTTGTTTACAACTTAAAGGACGAATTGGTCACCATCGAGGGGCCATTTGTTCTAACGCAGGCAGAGGGTAACGCGGTTGTCTATGGTGATTTTGCAGAGCTCTCTACCGATATGGCGGATGGAGTCATAAAAGCGGTTCGGTATGTGGTTGATGAAAATTTACAGGTGACCGCATCTGAGGTCATGCGATCAGAAGGACGTTATTCAGATTTCAAGCGGGTTCGCGCATCGACCTGTAAAATCTGTTCAGAAAGCCAAATACCACTTTGGGAAGTTCAAGCGAGAGACGCCGTGCATGACAACGAAAAAAAACATGTTACCTATCGAAACGCGAAATTATTAATTCGCGGCCTTCCTGTCGCCTATGTGCCATGGGTGCGCATGCCTGACCCATCCATCAAACGGGCTGATGGGTTTTTGTTTCCAAAATTGCGGTTTAACTCTGTCCTGGGTAACCAGTTAATTTTACCATATTTCAAGACGTTAGGTGAAAGTGCTGATTTAACGCTTAGCCCAAACATTGCCTTGACCAGCGGGCGCAAGGATGAGCCGAAATCAAACACTTTAGAGGCCCGTTATCGACAGCGATTTAATAATGGATACCTTGAGCTTAACGGTGCGTTCAGCTCTGATACAATCTTACCTGACGAAACACGCAGTTATTTGTTTTCAAATGGGGAATTTCAGTTCGCGAATGATATTAATGTGAAATTCCAAACACAGGCTGCCAGCGACAAAAAATATCTAGGTACCTATAATTTTTTTTACAATGACCGCGAAACTTTTATGGGCCGTCCAATCAAATTTGATGTGGACCGTTTGACCGATAAAATCGAGATCACGCGCGACACGGGTCAAAATTCTGTTTTGCTAAGCTATGTCGCGTTTAAACCGTTGCTAGAGCCACAACACGAATATAAAACCGCGAATGCCAAGTTGAATTTTCATTGGCTCAACCAGACAAATGTTGATGGGTTGCCTGGCAATTTCAAGATATCAACAGCCTACCAAATTTACGAAAATGATTTTGGTTCGACCAATGTGCGCAAAGT
>RFXU01000355.1 GCA_009921505.1 Flavobacteriaceae bacterium | reverse complement strand
TACGATAAAAATGGACGTTTAATAATTTTAGGATATAATAGGCGCATATGTCAGGAGTACGCAAATGACAGAGTTCGAAAAACTAGATAAGGATAAGAACGGCAACCTTAGTAAAAAAGAGTTTCAACAACTTGAAATAGAAGACCGTAGATTAAAAATAGCTGATGCAGATGAAAAAAGAAACACGGAGCGATTGCTTGTTAAAGCGTGTTGCGCGGGAATGTTGTTATACCCTTTTATTATTTTATTAGCTTCTGTTTTAGGGTTCGAAGCGGCGGCAAGTCTTATAACAGATATTGCAAGCGTTTATGTTGTGGCGGCTAGTGGAGTCGTTGTCGGTTATTTTGGGTTTAATAGCATAAGGGATAAAAACGCATGATTGGTCAACTAATTGGACCAATCGCTAATATTGCAGGCGGTTGGTTGCAAGGAAAAGCAGATGTAAAAGCGGCAGAAGCTAAATTAAAACTTACTGAGGCTGAAGCAAAAGCTAAAATAATGCTTTCAAAAGAGACATCGATTGCTGATTGGGAGCGCATAATGGCGCAGGGTTCACAGAACTCATGGAAAGACGAGTGGTTGACTATTTTGTTCAGTATTCCGCTTGTGCTAGTTTTTTTAGGTGATACTGGACGACAAGTTGTTGCGGATGGTTTCGCGGCACTCGAAACGATGCCTGATTGGTATCAATACACATTAGGAGTAATTGTAGCGGCCAGTTTTGGAGTAAGGTCGGCTACTAAATTTTTCGGGAGAAAATAATGGCTTTTAAATTATCAAGTAGGTCTTTAGGTAAGCTAGAGGGTGTTCACCCTGATATGGTTGCTACAGTGCAAAAGGCCATAGAGCGCACAAAAATTGACTTCGGCGTGACGTATGGCGTTCGAAGTGTCGAAGAGCAACAACGGCTTTTCGATATGGGTAGAAGCCAAACAATGAAATCTAAGCACTTAATACAAGATAGCGGTTTTTCACACGCTGTTGATTTAGTGGCATACGATGGGTCGGAAGTTGTTTGGGAAATAAATGTATATGACGATATAGCTGATGCGATGGCTAGTGCGGCCAAGGAAGTAGGCTGTCGGCTTAGATGGGGCGCGGCATGGCATATAGATGACATAGGCGATTACGAAGGCACTATGGAAGATGCTATGAACGAGTATGTAGACCTAAGAAGGTCGCAGGGGCGCAGACCGTTTATAGATGGTCCACATTTTGAATTAAGGTAGGGGGCATTTAGCCCCCCTTTTCTATGCCGCCTTTTTGTAAGTGTTGGGATTTACCTCTATGGCTTGTTCTTCGTAAAATTCTTTGCTTCGCTCGTCCATATCGTCAAGCACAGTTTGCCATTCTTGGTAGGTTCTAATGCATCTTACAAACTCTTTATAGCCTAAATTGTTAGTTGTAATTATTGCCGCTACAAAGGCCATAGCGTCTTGCTCACGCTCTAAACCTGTTACGATGTAATCTTCGCCACCTTTATATTTCCAACGGTGTAGCCCTTCAGCAAATGCTCCAGAGCCTACTTC
>RFXU01000354.1 GCA_009921505.1 Flavobacteriaceae bacterium | reverse complement strand
AAATTCTCTTCCTCAGCCCATCGTTTGGCCAGCCGGCCCTTGCGATCGGTTGATCCCATGTAGCGGCCGAGATCCGCATATCCCATAATCCAGACAGTTGGCCGCGCACCACTGATCATGTCTAAGCGCTCCAACACCTGTAATAGCTCCTCACTCATGTGATGATCTCCTCTCTCACCTGCTCCTGCACACCAGCGGCGGCCAACACCTGATCCGTCGTGGCCGATATTATCTCGGCCACTAGCCGCTCGAGCGATATCCCCCGCTGGAGCGATTCAGCTCTCAATACATCCGCTTTTTCATCGCCAATTAGAGTGATTAATTGATCCAGATTAGTCGATTGGGGAGGGGGTAAACTATCATTCATGTAACAAAAATTACTCACAATGTAATAAAAGTCAACCGTAATATAAAAAAAAGTAACATTTATTACTTATTAAAAAAACACATTGACAAAACTTACATAATGTGTAACTTTATAGCTATAATGACTAACAGTGACGCAAAAAAAATTCTAAAAGAACTTGGGCGAAAATACGCCTGGTTAGCTAGGGAGACCGGCTACGCACTCAACACCATCAACAACCGCCTGGCAGGTGAGTGCCGCGAGCTACCGGCGGATTTTGCCAATGTATGCAAAAAAATATTCGACCGCGAAAATTTTTTACGGGACCCCAATTTACAACACAGCCCAGACACTGAATCAATCTGGGATGATATTTATTTCACGGCCGCAGAATCAATCCAAAACGATCACGCCGCAAAACTGCTGGGCTTTAATAAAATCAGCGACTATTATAAATTTGCTATCAAACGGCACACCGAGCAGGTCTTAAAGGGCGAATCAGCAAACGACGAAAACGGAGAAAAGATCGCATAGACCCAAATCAATCTGTTATAAATTTTAATAAGTATTGTCAAGAGAATTTTTTAGATACACAAAATGCTCATTATCAAGCAATTAGAGAGAGAGAGAGAGAGAGAGAGAGAGAGAGAGAGTAGTTTAAAAAATAAATAAACCTTATTTAAAATGAAAAAAGCGACAGACACTTTATATACGGCAAGTCCTTCGATGTTTAAAAACCATCCGCTTTTTTTTATCCTTTGCATCCTTTTAATTCCGTATCTGGTCGGCCTGCTATTATTGGCGATATGGTGGCTACAATGCAAAAGCACCTTTTTGACCATCACCAGCCAAACAGTTACTCTCCGCAAAGGATTGCTCTCAAAACACATCAACGAGATCCGCCACCGCGACATCAAAAACATACAGATTCATCAAAGTCTGCTCGACAGAATATTCAGGGTCGGGCGCATCGGCCTATCTACCGCCGGTCAGTCAGACATCGAGATTTTAGTTTCAGGCCTACCCGAACCATATCGGATCAAAACATTGCTCGAATCTAGCATAGTTAATTAAACTGCCAACTGCACAAAAACCGCACAAAAAAGCACTTTAATTTTGTAAACCCATGATAATCAGGTAATGTTACATCGGGTTCGACTCCCGCCACCTCCACCATTTATGAG
>RFXU01000353.1 GCA_009921505.1 Flavobacteriaceae bacterium | reverse complement strand
TCGTGGTGATTACAGTGCTGGCCAAGGCATTCGGTATTGCGTGATTGCCGAATTTATCGATCGCAACAAAGCCGATGCTTTGCGCGGCCGTGCCCCCTGTGGCCCTGGCCAAGGGCGCCATCGAATAAAGATACCAACAGACTTGGGCATTAATCTGGCCTTGTGTCCTTTAATTGACCAAAAACTGATAAATAAAAACGAAGCTGGCATAACTTACGGATATTAAACTTACGTAGTTAATGGTAGAGGAATTAAACATAAAAACGTAAGGGCGTGGCAGGGGGGATTTTAGGGAATGCGGAAACCTTTAAATAGAGTTATAAATTATGTATGTAAAAAGCGTCTTTTTCATGCACTTCCAGAAATTGAAGACAAGCTATTAGCGTATTCGAAAGGATCAGCGACTACTGGGACCCAGTGGACAACACTTTGGTTTGCCGTTGATGCAATATTAAAAACAAAACCTTTACATATTTTGGAGTGCGGTACCGGATCTTCTACACTGGTTTTGGCTGAGGCCGTTCGCTTATTGCAAATTCAGGATCAAAGCTATCACCCTTTGATTACAAGCATGGAAAGCGTTGACATTTGGTTTGAGACGGCAAAATTAAACTTACCTGCAGAGTATAGTGACATTGTTGAAATTTTATATGGCCCACGCAAAAAATTTGAATGGGCTATGTATCGAGGATATATTCACGATAACATACCAGATCGTCCATTTGAATTCATTTTTCTTGATGGCCCTGGGTATGATGATGAGTTTGGTACTTCTTTCTGTGCGGATGTTTTATTTGTGGCTAACAACTCAAAAAAAGAACGTTTGACTGGAGTAATTGACGGCCGAACCTCGTCAGCGTTTGTTTTGCAAAATATTTTTGGGGTTGGTGCATCTAGGTATTTTCTTCCTAACATGGCATGTAAATTTAATTTGGATATGGGGCGGTTAAAAAAGCAGCATATCAGCACAGACTTTCACTCAAATTTATTTGGTGCTTTGCGGTTAAAATAACGTGGAAAATATTTTATGAACTGCCTTTGTCAAGGGATAAATTCATGAGGTATCGTCCGGAGGTCGATGGATTACGCGCTTTGGCGGTAGTTCCTGTGATCTTATTCCATGCTGGTCTTTCTGGTTTCGAGGGTGGGTTTGTTGGTGTTGATGTGTTTTTTGTCATAAGTGGTTTTCTAATTACAAGTATCATCATGACCGACATAGAGGGTGGTCAATTTTCTTTTAAGACATTTTATGAACGCAGGGTGCGGAGGCTTTTGCCCGCACTTATTTTTGTAACCGGGGCATGCATACCATTTTCTTGGCTCTGGATGTCGCCTGAATACTTTAAGATATTTTCTGGCAGCCTATTTTCTAACAGTTTATTTGCATCGAATTTTTTCTTTATGACGCAGCTGGAATATTTTCAGCCCTCTGCCGAGTTGCAACCACTTCTTCATACTTGGAGTTTGGCTATTGAAGAGCAATACTATTTGCTTTTTCCTGCTATTCTAGTGCTGGCTCGACGGTTGCGT
>RFXU01000352.1 GCA_009921505.1 Flavobacteriaceae bacterium | reverse complement strand
GCTATTTTAATTTATCAGGAGATTTTGATCAGGAGATTTTGGACCACCGCCTTAAGCTCGAAACGGATTATTTTGTGCCCATTGATTATAATAATTTACCCACGGGAAAACTATCCGCCGTAGCAGGGACTCCATTTGACTTTAGAACATCAAAATTAATTGCGACACAATTAAGTGCTTTGAAAGAGGGATTTAATAAAGAGGTCGGTTTCGATCATTGTTTTGCCATGAAAACTTATGACACCACCTTGAGAAAAATTGCTGAAGTCAATCATTTGTCCAGTGGTAGACATATGGAAGTCTTTACCACCAAACCTGGGGTTCAGTTTTACACGGCCAATTTTCCAAAAAATTTGTACCCAAATCCACAGGGCGGTTTTTACAAAAGTAGAACAGGCTTTTGTTTAGAAACCCAACATTTTCCTGACGCACCGAATCAGAGCGCTTTCCCCACGGCACTGATCAAGTCGGGAGAAACCTATCACCATAAGACGGTTTATAAGTTTGGTTGTAAATAGAAGTGAAGGCCTATTTAATGCGGCAATTTATCTTTTAACAGACCGTAAGCCAAAGTCCCTAAAATTGCGAAAATAATAGGAATGATAATGGCATAGTACCCTGCGCCCAACAAGGCAAACATTGGCCCTGGACAGGCGCCAGTCAAAGCCCAACCTAGACCAAATATAGTTCCACCTAGTAGGTATTTTTTTGGCAAAAAATCTTTGTCTTCAAAGACCAAGTCCTTATTATCAATGGACTTGATTTGCATCCTTTTTATGATTTGAGTAAGCAAGATTCCAAAAATTACGGCAGAGCCGATGACCCCGTACATATGAAATGAATCAAATTGGAACATTTCATAAATCCTAAACCATGAGGCTACTTCTGACTTAATCAAGACGATACCAAAAATGACTCCCCAAAACAAAAAATATAACTTCTTCATGATTAAAAGATAAATGGGTAAATAAAATGAGTAACGATAAGTCCTCCAATAAAGAAGCCAATAACGGCGATTAAAGAGCCGACTTGTAATTGGCTAAGACCAGTGATGGCATGTCCAGAGGTACATCCACCTGCATATCGAGTGCCAAATCCAACTAAAAACCCTCCGATAGAAAGTAATAAGATAGAAAGAATGAGATTATCGTTATTGCTTAAATCAAAAATCTCACGGGGAACATAGCTTTGGTTTTCTGAACTGATTCCAATGGCGTTTAACTTATCTACTGTGGCACTTGCTAGGGTGATCGAGTCGTCTGCAGTCATAAAATTATTGGCAAGATAACCCCCAATCAATACCCCGAAAATAAATACCAAGTTCCATGTTTGTGCTTTCCAGTTAAAATCGAAAAAGCCACTTATTTTACCGGCCCCACAAGCAGAACAAATTGTTCTCAGGTTTGAAGAAACACCAAATGTTTTCCCGCCAATAATCAGAGCAAACATGATTAATGAAATTAGCGGGCCCGCGACGTACCAGGGCCACGGCTCGTATAAAAAGTTGTTCATGACAATTGATTTTTAATA
>RFXU01000351.1 GCA_009921505.1 Flavobacteriaceae bacterium | reverse complement strand
AAATGGGTCTGGAACAAATTACCCAATACATCTTTTTAACGGTTATTTTAGGGGGTGTTTTTCAATTGATTTTTGGGTTTTTGCGTTTGGGTAAATTCATACGCCTAGTGCCGCAGCCCGTGATATTTGGATTTGTCAATGGTCTGGCGATTATAATTTTTATGGCTCAGTTACCTCAGTTTACGGTAAACAGCACTGATCCGTCTGCGCCTTGGATGCAGGGAACGGAACTCTACAGTTTTATAGGATTGGTGGCTTTGGCCATTTTGATCGTATGGGGTCTGCCTAAACTGACCAAAGCATTTCCCTCGGGATTAGCCGCAATTCTGACGATTTTCGCCATTGTATACTTTTTTGATATCCCGACTTCAACAGTGGGGGATATTGCTTCCGTGCAAGGGGGATTTCCGATGCCTTCATTTCCTAGCTGGAGTGGGCCTCATCGAAAGTTTACTCACCTTAAATATTGTTGATGAAATCACTCAAACCCGAGGCCGCGGTAATAAAGAGGCGGTCGCTCAAGGCGGGGCGAATATCCTCTCTGGATTTTTCCTAGGGATGGGTGGCTGCGCGATGATTGGTCAAAGTTTGATTAATATTTCTTCGGGGTCGCGCGCCCGACTCTCGGGAATCGTCGCGGCAGTGATGCTGCTGGTTTTTGTGATGTTTGGCGCCCCGATTATTGAGCGTTTGCCTATGGCGGCTTTAACTGGTCTGATGATCATGGTGGCGGTAGGAACATTTGAATGGGCGAGTTTTAAGGCCCTAAACAAAATGCCTAAATCCGATATTTTTGTGATGGTATTAGTGACTTTGGTCACAGTGCTTTCTCATAACCTAGCGATTGCAGTGCTTATTGGTGTGGTGATCTCTGCCCTGGTCTTTGCATGGGATAATTCAAAAAGAATTCGTGCGCGCAAATATGTGGACCATGATGGTGTTAAACACTATGAGATCTACGGGCCATTGTTTTTTGGGTCTGTAGCCGTGTTTAACGAGAAATTTGATATCGCAGGCGATCCCGAAGAGGTAATCATTGACTTTGAGGAGAGTCGCGTGGTCGATATGTCTGCGATTGAGGCGCTCAACGGACTCACTGAACGCTATGCGGCACAAGGAAAGCGCGTGCGGCTCAAACATTTAAGTCCGGATTGCCGAATTTTGTTGCAAAACGCCGAGGAAATCATTGATGTCAATGTCATGGAGGATCCTCAGTACAAGGTGGTCACAGATATACTGTAACATTTTTTATTTTTTTAGACTGGATCTTTGGAGAATTAAAAAACACAGATTACTTTTATCTCAATGAAAAGACAATTTTTAAATAACAATTGGTGGCCTCACGAAACGTCCGTCTCGTGAACTAGCTTTTGTCATCAATAATATACAAAGCCCATCGTTCGCGATGGGCTTTTTTTTTAACCCAATTTGATTTAAACGATGTAATTATGGAACGAAAAATTCTACTCAGCGAAAAAGAAATCCCAGAGCAATGGTACAATATCATTGCGGACATGCCGAACAAACCTC
>RFXU01000036.1 GCA_009921505.1 Flavobacteriaceae bacterium | reverse complement strand
ATCGGAGAAGTCACTGGTAAAAATGTCGTTTTAGTAGACGATATGGTCGATACCGCAGGGACCTTAACAAAAGCTGCCGATGTCATGATGGAGCGCGGAGCACTGAGTGTCCGTGCCATATGTACCCACCCAATACTTTCGGGCAAAGCCTATCAGCGCATAGAAGAGTCAAAACTTGAAGAATTAATCGTGACCGATTCAATTCCGTTGCGTCAATCCAGCAGCAAAATCAGAGTTCTGAGTTGTGCCGATCTTTTTGCTGATGTCATGGTACGTGTCCATGAAAATGAGTCGATCAGTTCTAAGTTCATTATGTAAGATTTAATGAATCCATGGACCTTGGAAGCTACGATTCTAATCATCGCGGCCTTAATCCATTATCCTTTTTGAACCGCTTAAAAAACGGACTCACCTTTAGTAAAAACCAAAATAAAAATTTACCTTTGCCGCCCCGAAGCGAGAAAATCTCGTCGTAAGGGTAATTTATCTATTAAAACAAAATGAAATCAATTACAATCAACGGACTCGAAAGAGAAAGCGTGGGTAAGGTAGCAACCAAGGCCCTACGTAATGCTGGAAAGGTTCCTTGCGTGGTATACGGAGGGGATGCGCCTATTCACTTTTCAGCGGATGAAATCGCATTTAAAGACTTAGTTTACACTCCTGAGGTACACACAGTCGTAATTGCACTTAATAACGGGACTAAAGTGGAATGTATCCTTCAAGACATTCAATTCCATCCAGTAACCGACAAAATCTTACACATTGACTTCTATCAAATTTTTGATGACAAAGAAGTTACCCTTGAAATCCCTGTGCGTTTGTTAGGGAATTCTCGAGGAGTGCGTAACGGAGGAACCTTACGTATAGTAAATCGTAAACTTCGCGTTAAAGCTTTGCCTGCAAATCTTCCAGATTTTATTGAGGCGGATATCACTGAGATGCGTATCGGACATAAAATGTACATCGGTGCTATCGAACAAGAAAACTTCAAAATCATGCATCCAGATAACACGGTTATCTGTCAGGTTCGTACTTCTCGTACCGCCGTGAATGACGCTGATGATGATGAAGAGGAAAATGAGGCCGGTGCAGACGTAGCCGAAGCTCCAGCTGAAAATGCTGCTGAAGCTCCAGCTGAGTCTTAAATTCAATATTGAGAATTGTATTTAAAAGCATCCTCTAACGGGATGCTTTTTTTATTTTTACACCTAGTTTCTACTCTTTTCCAAGAACTAAGATTGTGTCCATGAAAAAGTTTCTTATTGTGGGTTTAGGTAATATCGGTGCGGAATATACCCATACACGACACAATATTGGCTTTCAAATTTTAGATCATTTTGCAAGACATCATCAACTTGATTGGCAAACCGTCAAATTAGGGGATCGTGCCGAATATAAAATTAAAGGACGAAGCTTTATTTTGATCAAGCCCAGTACATACATGAATCTTAGCGGAAAGGCTGTACTCCATCACTTACGACAAGAAAAATTAGATCCGAGCCAAATGCTGGTGATTACTGATGATCTTAATTTGCCATTTGGCGCCATTAGACTAAAGGCCAAAGGAAGTGATGGCGGTCATAATGGCCTAAAAGATATTCAGAACACCCTACAAACAACAGTTTACCCAAGGTTTCGTTTTGGAATTAGCAATACCTTTGGCCAAGGTCAGCAAGTGGATTACGTCTTAGGTGAATGGTCTCCCGAGGAAACCAAATTAATGCCCGAAAGGCTTCAAAAATCCTTAGAAATAATCCCCGCATTTGGGCTAAGTGGGCTTGCTCAAACGATGAATAGCTTTAATGGAACATAAAATGCAGGTTCATAAACAGGCCCAAGAATTTAACCCAGAACGCGGGAGTGTCATTACTATTGGCACCTTCGACGGGGTCCATTTGGGCCATCGGACCATCTTAAAAAAAGTTGTGGATGAGGCTAGGGTTAGAGATCTAAATGCCGTGCTCCTCACGTTTTTTCCTCATCCCAGAATGGTGGTTCAAAAGCAAACCGATTTAAAACTGCTCAACACCCTGGATGAGAAAATACAACTCTTAGAAGCCTTGGGGGTTGACCACCTGGTGATTCAACCATTTACCAAAGAATTTTCAAGACTTACCGCCGTGGAATATGTACGCGATCTATTGGTAAATCAACTCCAGGCGAAAAAAATAATTATTGGATATGACCACCGATTTGGGCGCAATCGCACGGCTAATATTGACGATTTAAAAGAATTTGGCTTGGTTTACGACTTTGAGGTTGAAGAAATCTCTGCCCAACAAAAGGATGCTGTTGCCATTAGTTCTACAAAAATTCGAAAAGCGCTTGCCCTAGGTGATGTCGATACGGCGAATACTTATCTCGGGGGGGCGTATCCTTTAAGCGGTATTGTGATTAAGGGGCAATCTCTGGGTCATACTCTAGGTTATCCCACAGCAAATTTTGTTGTTGCAGAGTCCTATAAATTATCCCCAAAACAAGGCGTTTATCTGAGTTCGGCTATAATCGATGGACAACCCTATTTTGGCTTAACTAATATCGGCACAAACCCAACCGTAGGCGGCGTTGACCCCCGCATAGAAACTCATTTTTTAGAGCTCAATGCCAATCTTTACGATCGACCGATACAAATTAAACTCCTTAGTAGAATTCGCGATCAAAAAATCTTCCCAGATTTGAATGCGTTGAAATCAGCTATTGCTGCCGATATTCAACACGCTACTGATCTCATAGCAAAATTCAGAAACCGTGTGGTTTAAGCCTATTGATAATATTGGGCTTGTCCTCTGGCGTATCGTTTTTGGTTTACTCATCGCCCTGGAGTCATTTGGTGCTTTAATAACAGGATGGGTCAAAGAAGTATTGATCGAGCCTGTTTTTACGTTTAGCTTTATAGGTTTTGAGTGGTTGCAGCCTCTGCCCGGTTACGGCATGTACGGCTATTACACATTAATGGGGCTGTGTGGTTTAGCGATAATGTTTGGTTATCGATATCGCTGGAGCATGCTTCTTTTTGCTGTACTGTGGACTGGGTCTTACTTCATGCAAAAATCAGCCTACAACAATCACTATTATCTCTTATGCCTGCTTTCATGGCTTATGGTTTTTCTTCCCGCGGCCAAAGACCTTTCTTGGGATGCGCGCGCATTAGGGAAGTCTCAAAATCGCATGCCCTCATGGGTCCTTATTTTATTGATTGGACAAGTATGGATTGTCTTTACTTATGCCGCCTTGGCTAAGCTTTATCCCGATTGGCTCGACGGCACAGTCATTGCCTTATTTATGGACGGCAAAAAAAATTATCCGATTATCGGCCCGTGGCTTCAAAATAACACGGTACAACAAATAATCATCTGGGGCGGAATATTTTTTGACGGTTTGATCATTCCGGCGCTTTTCTGGCGTCGTACCCGAGTCGCCGCCTTTATCCTATCACTGGGCTTTCATTTGTTTAATTCAATTGTGTTTCAAATCGGGATATTCCCTTATATGAGTATCGCTTTTGCCTTATTATTTTTCTCCCCGCAGAGCCTACGTCAAAAATTTGGGCGCTGGATCACCCGCTTTGAAACCCCAATTCAAAACAAGTTAGACCAAACCCATCGGGTAAAACCGCAGATTCAAAACCTCAGCCCTACAAAACAACCTTGGATTCCGGCACTCATTGTTGTTTATCTCGTGATCCAAGTACTGCTTCCCCTGCGCCACCATTTAATTAAAGACTCTGTCCTTTGGACAGAAGAAGGCCATCGAATGAGCTGGCGCATGATGCTTCGGGCGCGCAAAGGCATTACGAGCTTTTATGTAATGGAACCAGGGACTGGAGTAAAATCGGTTTATCCATTGCGCGATTTAGTCACCCAAAAACAACTTAAAATGCTTTCTTCTCACCCAGATTTCATCTGGCAAATGGCACAAAGGATTAAAGCAATAGAGGCCGAAAAAGGACGTGACGTAGGGGTTTATGTCCGCAGCCGCGTCAGCATTAATGGACGCGAATACAGCCCACTGATCGATCCTGATGTTAATCTAGCAGAGGAGCCCTGGGATGCCTGGAGACACCATGACTGGATTTTGCCCAGCCCGTTTTGAGCAAAAACGGACAAAGAATCCCGCCCGGGCCTTAAAAGCATCTATTTTTCGCTAAATTTGACCCGCTAAATAAAGCTATAATGTTACAAGTATCCCAGATTCGAGAGCAATACGATCAATCCTTAGAGGCCCTAGCAAAAAGGGGGGTTGATGCCCGCGAAGTTTTTGATCGCGTCCTTAAATTGGATGAGCAAAGACGTGCCACACAAGCGCAACTAGACGAAACCTTAGCCCAGTCCAATACATTTTCTAAAGAAATAGGTCAGTTGTTCCAAAATGGCCAACCACAAAAGGCCAATATTCTCAAAGAAAAAACGACCCAGTTAAAGGCGCAATCTAAGCTATTGCAAGAGCAGCTCAGTGAATTTGCCCAAACCCTTCAAGAAGTACTTTGGACGATTCCGAACCTACCTAATGCAATCGTCCCTGCTGGCAGTAGTGATCAAGACAATGAGGTGGTGCTTCAGGAGGGCGATATTCCTACCTTACATGAAGGCGCTTTACCCCACTGGGAATTGGCGAAAATCTACGACCTAATCGATTTTGAGCTCGGTGTAAAAATAACTGGAGCAGGGTTTCCTGTTTATAAAGGTTATGGGGCGCGGTTGCAGCGTGCGCTGATCGCCTATTTCTTGGACAAAAATACCAATGCGGGGTATACTGAATACCAGGTGCCTCATTTGGTGAACGAAGCCTCAGGCTTTGGCACAGGACAATTGCCGGACAAAGAAGGGCAAATGTATCACGTCACTGGGGATAACCTCTATCTCATCCCAACTGCTGAAGTCCCGGTAACTAATTTATTTAGGGATGTTCTGCTCAACCAAAGCGATCTTCCTGTCTGTTGTACGGGCTACACGCCTTGTTTTAGAAGAGAGGCCGGCAGTTACGGGGCTCATGTGCGAGGACTCAATCGCCTTCATCAATTTGATAAGGTAGAAATTGTACGCATCGAACATCCAGATAACAGTTATCAAGCTTTAGACCAAATGGTTGGCCATGTCCAAGAGATCCTTCGAGAATTAAATTTACCGTATCGCATTTTGAGATTGTGTGGAGGGGACCTCGGATTTACTTCAGCCTTAACCTATGACTTTGAGGTATTTTCTACAGCCCAGGACCGATGGCTAGAAATCTCCTCGGTATCTAATTTTGAAACCTTCCAAGCGAATCGTCTTAAATTGCGATTTAAAGACAATGACGGGAACAATAAGCTCGCGCACACACTCAATGGCAGCGCCCTTGCCCTGCCTCGTGTGATGGCTGGAATCTTAGAAAATTATCAAACCCCTGATGGAATTAAAATCCCTGAAGTCCTCGTTCCTTATTGCGGATTTGATTTTATTCCGACTCCAGGGAAGTAAGGTTTTTTGGCTCGAATCCACCGTCATCTCGAGACATGTGGTATCTTTAAGGCATGAGATTTTGGGTTTACTTTTTGCCAATCATGTTGTTATGTTCCCCCGCTTGGGCACAAAAAGAACATTTGGCCGAAAATTACTTTGAACAAGGGGCTTATGATAAAGCATTGAGCCTTTATCAACGTTTGGTTGAAGAACAACCGCGTCAACCAAAATATGTGCTCGGACTTGTGAGCACTTATCAGCAACTCAGTAAATTTGATCAGGCAGAAAATCTACTCAAATCGAGACTTCTTGAGCCTCGAATTTATCCCCTTTATTATATCGCTCTGGCAAATAATTTCAATATGCAACGTCAAGTAGATTCCGCACAAATCTATATCGACAAGGCCCTTAATTACACCTTTGAGCAGCCCAATTACACCGTTTCAATGGGCAAAGCACTAACGGATCTAAGTCTGTTAAATGCCGCCAAAAGCCTTTATCAAGGCGTCATGCAGCGCTATCCTGAAAAGGATTTCAATTTACAGCTGGCGCGCGTCTATGGAGAACTTGGCGAATTAGAACCCATGTTCGAAACCTATTTAACCTTGATGGAATCAACACCAAGGTTTATTCCCAGCATCCAACGCTATCTCGAGACCTATATCACTGAAGACCCCTCAAATCCTGGAAATATTCAATTAAAAACCGCATTAATTAAACGCTTAGCCCAGCAGCAAGAACCTCTTTACAACAGTCTATTGAGTTGGTTGTTCGGTCAACAAAAAGAATACGGCAAGGCCTTTATTCAAGAAAAAGCCATTTTTATGCGGAACCCAGGGGACTTGACCGGCATTAAACAATTAGGTTATGCCGCCTTAAATGATGAGCAGCCCAGTATGGCTAAAACCATTTTTAGCTTTGTTTTAGAAACGGCCGTCGACCCTAGAGAGCGTCTTGCGGCCCATTTGGAGATTTTACGCTTGGATAGAAGCATGAAACAGCGCCCGGCTCAAGAAATTGAAATGAACTACACTGAATTAATTCAGCAATACCAAGCCTTTGACCTGACCCAACTCAACCTAGATTACGCAGACTTCCTTGCTTTTGACCTTGATCGATCGCAAGAAGCCATTGCCCTTTTGAACAAAGCGGCAGACCGCGCCGAAAAATCATATGCCGAAGGGCGTCTGCGTTTACTGCTCGGCGATATCTTGGTTTTTAATGAGCAATACAATGAAGCTCTAGTGAATTATGCCTTGGTTCAAAGCGTGCTCAAAGATGATGACTTGGCTCAAGAAGCTAAATTCAAGGAAGCCCAAACAAGTTATTTTCGTGGGGATTTTGAATGGGCCCAAACCCAATTAAAAGTTTTGAAATCTTCGACGGCACAAAAAATGTCCAATGACGCCATAGCCCTTCATGTTTTGATCAATGAAAATACACTAGAAGACGCTACACAAATCGCTTTAAAAAAGTTTGCCGGTGCCCAGTTACTCATGCATCAAAAAAAATATTCCAGCGCGATCGAGGCCTTTAAGACCTTGCAAGCAGAGGAGCAAATTGACCGACTGGCCGATGATATTCTTCATAATTTAGGAACACTCTATCAGCTCACGAAAGCCCCTGAATGGGCCAAAGTCCAGTGGGAGACTTTAATTAATGAATACCCCGATAGTGTCTATATAGATGACGCCCTTTTTGCCTTATCGGAGCTCATGCTTTCAGAGTTTAAGGCCCCAGAAGAGGCCAAAACCTATCTCGAAGAGATCATCTTTAACCATGCCGACAGCATTTATTTTATCGACGCGCAAAAACAATACAGAAAACTACGCGGAGACCAAATCAATTGATTTTGACGCAAAAACATAAAGCCTGTGTACATTTATAACGTTACCATAACCCTAGAACCCGAAATAGAAACCCATTGGCTTGAGTGGATGCAGCAAGAGCATATTCCAGAGATGATCCAAACCGGTAAATTCACACAGGCACTAATGACAAGGGTTATTACTGATCAAGATTTAGGCGGGCCGACTTATTCGGTTCAATACCGCTGTAAAAGCAAAGAAATACTGCAAGACTATTATCGGGAAGATGCCGAAAAATTAAGAGCGCAAAGCGCTCGATTTGCTGGCAAATTTATCGCCTTTCGGACCGAACTCGATGTGATACAAGAATTCTCATGAGTGTCAGTCCCAAAAAACATCTCGGCCAACATTTCCTCAAGGATCGCAGAATCGCCCAAAGCATCGCAGAATTGCTCACCGGCGTTGGTTATAAGCATTTATTAGAGATCGGTCCCGGCACTGGGGTGTTAACACAATATTTGATCAATAAACCCTGGCAACTTATCGCCCTTGATTTAGATCAAGAATCTATTGATTACCTCAACGAATATTACACGCAAAGTGAACTTACCGTTCGCTACGGGGATGTCTTAAAGGAAGATTTTACGGATCTCTTTGGCGTGAATCCTTTCGCCATAGTGGGTAATTTCCCTTATAACATCTCCTCTCAAATTGTATTCAAAACCATTGAATGGCGGCATCAAATCCCGGAATTTTGCGGTATGTTTCAAAAGGAGGTGGCCCAGCGAATCTGCGCCGCGCCTGGGAGCAAAACCTATGGCATCCTCTCGGTATTGACCCAAGCCTATTACAAGGCCGAGTACCAATTTACCGTTCCCCCCGGGGTTTTTCATCCGCCCCCAAAAGTCGATTCTGGGGTTTTACGCCTTACGCGGCATGATGATCTGGAACTTCCTTGTGATGAAGCTTTGTTTTTTAAAGTCGTGAAAACCAGTTTTCAGCAGCGTCGTAAAACTCTGCGTAACAGCTTAAAAATCTTCAATATCTCTCAAAAACTCAAAGAAGATAGTATCTTTGCGAGGCGTCCGGAGCAATTGTCTGTTGCGGAATTCATTACGCTCACCCAAAAAATGGAAAGCGATGGCATTTCAACTCACTCCTGAATTCTTAGAGAACGTCGAGCAGTTGGTAGCGCAAAAAAAGCGCAAAGCCATACGTGACCTTATGGGCGAGTTTCACTTCGCCGACCTTGCCGAAGTACTCGATGCCCTTGAAACCGAGCAAGCCACATATCTCGTTAAGTCCCTTGAAAGTGATGTGACCTCAGAGGCGCTCATGGAGCTTGACGATGACGTTCGTGAAAAAATTCTGGGTCGACTTTCCCCTAATGAAATCGCTCGAGAACTCGAAGAAATGGATACCGACGATGCTGCCGATGTAGTGTCAGAACTCGATATTGCGATCCAGCGAAAAGTAATCGACCGTATTGAAGACGAAGAACACGCTGCAGATATTGTCGAACTCTTAAAGTATGACGAGGATACCGCGGGGGGGCTTATGGCCAAAGAATTAGTTCGGGTCAAAGACACATGGACCACAGCAGGCTGTATCCGAGAAATGCGTCGACAAGCCAAAAATGTAACTCGGGTTCATTCTATTTATGTTGTTGACAAAGATGGAGTGCTCAAAGGTCGTTTGTCTTTAAAAGATCTGTTGACTGCGCCTGAACGTGCTCGTATCGCAGATATTTATATACCAAAAGTTGATTTTGTTACCGATACTACCGAAGGTGAAGAAGTCGCCCGGATCATGCAGAAATATGACCTAGAGGCCATTCCCGTGGTCAATGATGCTGGAGTATTATTGGGTCGGGTAACTATTGACGATATTGTGGATTTCATAAGGGAAGAAGCTGAAAAGGATTATCAAATGGCCGCGGGTATTAGCGGGGACGTCGAGGCTGATGACAGTTTGGGGAAACTGACCAAAGCCCGTTTACCATGGCTACTTATCGGTATGTTTGGGGGTATTGGCGCTGCCAGTATTATCGATGGTTTCGGAACCATTTTAAATGATTTTCCTAATTTATTTCTGTTTGTGCCCTTAATTCAGGCCACTGCCGGAAATGTCGGAGTACAGTCTAGTGCTATTGTGGTTCAGGGTTTAGCCAATGACTCTCTTAAAGGCAACATTGCAGGTCGCCTGATAAAAGAAACGGCTTTGGCCCTAATTAATGGCCTGAGTATCGCGATAATTGTACTGATTTTTAGTCACTTATTTTTCCACACCACTTATCTCGAGTCAATAAGCATTGGCCTTGCGGTAGTCGTGGTTATTTTAATTGCTGCGCTGGTCGGCACATTTGTCCCCATGCTCCTGGATAAAAAAGGCATTGATCCTGCTGTAGCTACAGGGCCCTTTATCACTACGAGTAATGATGTTTTTGGCATCCTTATCTACTTCTTGATTGCAAAATTCATCTTAGGCTTTTAGATACATTACATGAAAATTCTTCATATTGATCAAAATCATCCCGTATTATGGTCAGAGCTCAGTGTTCTTGGTTATGAGAATACCGAGGGCTATTCGCTAACCCGGGAGGAAGTTTTATCGATTATTGATTCCTATGATGGGGTCGTGATTCGCAGCAGAATTATAATTGACCGTGCGTTCTTGGACGCCGGAAAACAGCTCAAATTTATCGCACGCGTCGGCGCAGGCCTCGATGCCATCGACACAGACTATGCCGCAGAAAAAGGGGTGACCCTCCTTAGCGCCCCTGAAGGCAACAGCAACGCCGTAGGCGAACACGCCTTAGGGCTTTTACTAAATTTACTCAACAACATAAATCGTGCAGATCGCCAACTGCGTCAGGGCCTTTGGCAGCGCGAACCCAACCGCGGTCATGAACTCTCAGGACAAACCGTGGGCATTATTGGTTATGGCCATATGGGTAAAGCATTTGCAAAAACCCTTCGCGGTTTTGATTGCCCCGTGATTTGTTACGATATCAAACCAAAAGTCGGTGACCAAAACGCCCATCAAGTAACTCTGGAGCAGTTTTTTGCTCAAGCACAAGTGGTGAGCCTACATACCCCTTTGACCCCCGAAACAGAATTTATGATTAATGCAGAATTCATCGAGAAATTTGCTCATAATATTTACCTGATCAACACGGCTCGAGGGCGCTCAGTGGTGACTCAAGATCTAGTCGCGGCTTTAGAGCGCGGTAAAGTACTTGGGGCAGGACTGGATGTTTTGGAATATGAGCATAGCTCTTTTGAAAAACTCCACACTCAAGAGCTGCCCGAAGCACTCAAGGTCTTACTTTCTTTAGACAATGTCATCTTATCACCGCATATTGCCGGATGGACCCATCAAAGCAAAGAAAAACTCGCTCAAGTTATCGTGGCTAAAATTCAAAACCATTTTCCGATAAAATAATTCTAAAATGGCCCAAAGCATTAATTCACCGGAAGAATATATCGCTCAAATCCCTGATGAGCGCCGAGAGGCCTTTGGTGCATTACGCCAGACGGTCCTGAAAAACTTACCTCCTGGATTTAAAGAAGTCATCAGCTACGGAATGATCGGTTTTGTAGTCCCTCATGAAATTTATCCCCAGGGTTATCACTGTAGCCCAGAACTTCCCCTGCCGTTTGTGAATATAGCCAATCAAAAAAACTTTATTGCGCTTTACCATATGGGGATCTATTCAGACCCAGAGTTGTTGGCCTGGTTTGAACAAGAGTATCCCAAACACTGTAAGACTAAACTCGATATGGGAAAAAGCTGTATTCGATTTAAAAAACCCGAACAAATTCCCTTGGGGCTCATTGCCGACTTATGTCAAAAAATGACTCCTGCAGACTGGATTCAGCGCTATGAAGCCCAATTCAAAAAATAGGGCTTATAAGCCTTCTTGATACTTGCGCTCAAGTTCCGCTTGAAACTCCTCCATAACGGGTTTTACTGTACTCTCAGGCAAATCGGCAATACGAATATACATCAGTCCGTCAATGGCATTATTAAACAGAGGATCTACATTAAACGCCACCACTTTGGCGTTTTGTTTGATGTACTTTTTAAGTAAAACAGGTAAGCGGAGACTGCCAGGCTCCACCTCATCAATAATTTTATCAAACTTGTTTAAGTCCGCTTCGGTGGCATCAAAAATAAAGTCCTTATCCCCATCTTTGAGTTTTACTTTGTACTCTTTTTTGGGCTTGACATATTGGGCTAAATAGGGGTCATAATAATTAGATCTCATGAATTCAATCATGAGACTCTTGCTGAATTCAGAAAATTTATTTGAAATACTGACCCCACCCATAAGGTATTTATGATTAGGGAAGCGCAGTGTTGTGTGGACAATTCCCTTCCAGGATTGTGCCATAAAATCGTGAAGCTCTGGTTCAAACCTAAAGAGTTTTTGCAGATAAAAACCATTGATTCCAAAGCGCTTGAATATATCTTGACCCAGGCCCATCCGATACGCCCCAGCGATTTGGCAGGATTCGTTATCCCAAAGAAATAAGTGATGGTAATAGGCATCAAATTGATCTATATCGGTCGCATTGTTAGTCCCTTCACCAACTTCTCTAAAGGTTATTTCTCTCAGTCGCCCAATTTCTTTAAGGACATAAGGAATTTTGTCAGCCGTGGACAGAAAGACTTCATAGTTCTTACTCTCGAGCAGCCTACTGGAGCCACCGCGCAACTGGGCTACTTCTTGAGCCATTCGCTCTGGGGCTACAGGCCCTTCAATAGACTTTGGCGCCTTGGGTAATTTAATCGACTTTGGGATTTGATCCAACAAAGGCTTCTTTTGGTAGGGACTGGCCAGAACATAGGTCTTTTTGCGCAAAAACTTCGTAAATGACTCTAAACTCTGATGTTCCTGTTGGTCTGCAACCGAAATGGGCCGGCCAACACGAACGCGAATCACCCGCTGCTTCTGCGTTAATAGCTCTGAGGGTAATTTCGCCGTACGTAGCGTATCGCTAATACTGGCCAGACGATAAAATAATGGACTATTTTCGGCATGAAAATAAATAGGAACCACAGGGACTTCAGCCTTTTTTATAAGCTTCATCGCAGCGACCTCCCAAGGTCGATCGACCAAGAGTTTGCCATCGCGATAGGTTGAAACTTCCCCCGCCGGAAATATTCCAAGTCCATGGCCCTGTTGTAAATGCTTCAAAGCACTTTTAAAACCCGCTACACTTCCCGCGGCATTTTTATGCTGCTCAAAGGGATTAACAGGCATGACATAAGGCTTAAGCGGCTCTATACGATGCAATAAAAAATTGGCGATAATCTTGAAATTTGGGCGATGCTCTAACAATAATTTCAAAAGCAGAATACCGTCAATTCCCCCTAAAGGATGGTTAGAAATGGTAATAAACGGACCGGACTTTGGCAGTCGTTTTAAATCATCCTCTGGAATTTCAAATTTGATTTCAAACTCCTCGAGCAAGCGGCTGATGAACGCCAAATCACTCAGATGCTTATTGCGATCGTAAATTTTATTGAGCGTGGCAATTTTTAACAGGCGCATAAGGCCCCAGCCTATGGCTGAACCCACAAACCCAAGATGGTCCACTTTGATGGCCTTGGCTACTTCCTTTGCATTGACTAATCCCACTGACCCAATTGTGCTAAATAGGTTTGTTGTAAAGATACACAATGATTGCTTTAGTCCATACTCCGCAGCACAAGTTGTAAGGTGTCTCCACTTTCTTGGCGCAACAGCACTTCTCGCCCTTTAGTAGCCGCTTGAATCATTTTAGATGGGGCATGGCGTAAAGTTAAAAGTGTTACTCTTGGATGAACTAGAACTTTAAAACGTTTTTGAAGCTGGGCCGCTAATTCAGGTAATCGGTTGTATTTATTATCAACACAGACCGAAAAACTAATGGCTGAGTTTTGAATTAATTCAACTTTCATTTGGTATGTATGGAGCCATTTGAACACATCACCGATGTGGTCCTCCATCATAAAATTAAAATCCAAGGCGGATAATTGAATTAGAACCTGCTGCTCCTTTTTTATGATACAGCCTACTAATGGCTTTAAGTCAGGCCCTATGCCGACACGAGTTCCCTTGGCCCTTGGATCGTTAAATGGCCGCACAAATAAAGGGATTTCCTTGCGCTGCAGCGGCTGCAGAGTCTTGGGATGAATGACCGACGCCCCATAAAAAGCTAACTCTATAGCCTCGCCATAAGAAATATGCTCAAGTAAAACTGTTTCACTAAAAAAGCGCGGGTCGGCACTCAGCACCCCGGGCACATCCTTCCATATCGTTACACTCAAGGCATTGAGACAATAGGCAAAAATCGCCGCGGTATAGTCGCTCCCTTCACGACCTAAAGTTGTGGTAAAATTATGCTTGTTGTCACTGCCCAAAAATCCCTGAGTCAAAGTCATTCCCTTAGGGTTTATGGCCGATTTTATCGCTTTTTGCGTGGCCGTCCAATCCACCACACCTTCTCGATAGGTGGCATCTGTTTTAATACAGGTGCGCACGTCTAGCCAGCTTAAATCAATGCCTGAATCCGAACAATAATGACTGACAATCGTTGTGGAGAGCAATTCTCCGTAACTGACGATCTGATCATATACAAAGGCATGATCCTTAGCCTTATTCTGACGAATAAAATCACTAAGCCCCTGACGTAGTCCTGTTATTGCGTTAAATACTGGATGACTCGGTTGATCAAATAATTCTCGGGTAATGGATAAATGTTTGGAAAAAATCTCAGAAATATGCGCCTCACAATCTGGATCGTCACTCAGGTAGCATTGCACGACCTCTTCCAATGCATTAGTGGTTTTCCCCATGGCTGAAACCACGACAACAAGCGGTTCCTTCTGGATCAATTTTAAAATATGGACCACTTGCTTTACCCCATTGGCATCTTTGACCGATGCCCCGCCAAATTTATATACCTTCATGACTCGAGATACGATTCAATGGCTTGGTCATCCATAGACACTACATGCCAATTTCTTAAAACATCTGCTCCGGACTTTTCGTAGAAATCAATAGCCGGAGTATTCCAATCCAGGACCTCCCAATTGACACGACGCACATTGCGCTCGCGGGCAAAGGTCAATACTGCTCGATACAATGCGGTCCCCACACCTTGTCCGCGGAATTCTTCTTGTACCATCAAATCTTCAAGGTGTATGGTCGGGCCCTTCCATGTAGAATAGCGACTGTAAAACAAAGCCATCCCAACAATCTCATGGGCCACCTCGGCCACAAAGCACCAAAATCTTGGGTTTGGACCAAAGCCATCACGCACTAAATCTTCTTCTGTGATCACCACTTGTTCCGGGGCCTTTTCAAAGTCTGCAAGGCCCTGAATTAATCCCAGGATCGCAGGGGCGTCATCTTTTACAGCAAGGCGAATTAAGGGTTTCATAACGGCAGATGTAAGGCAAATATCGGATGTATTTATTAAAATTCCCGATATTTGTGTTGATTTCCTAACCAAATCTTATGGCCGTTCAAAAGAACAAAACCCTCGGCGAGTTCATCATTGAAAACCAAAGTGAATTCAAATATTCCTCAGGAGAATTATCGCGCCTAATCAACTCCATACGACTGGCCGCCAAGGTCGTCAATCACGAAGTTAACAAAGCAGGACTGGTCGATATTATCGGGCAGGCCGGTGAGGTCAATGTGCAAGGTGAAGATCAGCAAAAACTCGATGTTTTTGCTAATGAAACCTTTATAAACACACTGACCAATCGAGAAATTGTATGCGGGATTGCCAGCGAAGAGGAAGAAGATTTTATCACCATCCAAGGGCGTAATGGTCAAAACGAAAATAAATATGTGGTCTTAATTGATCCTTTGGACGGGTCGAGCAATATCGATGTCAATGTCTCAGTCGGAAC
>RFXU01000350.1 GCA_009921505.1 Flavobacteriaceae bacterium | reverse complement strand
CGATACAATGTGCCAGCCATGCCAGCAGTTAAAGTATTTAACGCTTTAGCTTCTACAACTTGCGCTTTGAGTAGGCCGAGTATGATTTTTTCTTTTTCGGTGCGACCAATATCGGTACGCAACATTTCTTTATTAAGTGCTGCGTTTTGACCAAACAATGCAACCAAGCTTGTTTGTATGGCTTTTTGTTTTTGTTTTTCGGTTGTTACGCCGACCAACGATGTTAAACTTTCTTTTGTGAACTTTAATGCTTGACCAAACAATTTGAAAAATACGCTTGCCAAGACCACAAGTCCTGGTCCAGTAATAACATTACCAATACCTTTCAGGAGACCTGTTGCGAATTTATTACCCATACCCTCTCCATCACCCAATACCCCACTCAGCCCTTCGGCAAGACTTTTGACTGTGTTGAGAATTTTTTCCATTCCTGGAGCAAGCGCAATTTCACCTATCTGCGAACTAACTTGTTTTATTGCAAGCCCAGTTTCTGTAGCAACAGCAGACAATGTTTTTCGCAACTCTTCATTTTTTTGAATAGCTTCATCTGTAGCGCCAGCAGATATTCTGGTAGCTTCAGCCATGATACCATTTTGTTTCGCGGCGTCACTCAAAACAGCTTTTAAAATATTGATATGAAACAAACCACCCATTGTTTGAGTAATTTGTGCTTTTTGAGCTTCTGTAAGTTGATCAAATGTATTCGCAAGATCGGTGAGTATGCGTTTTGCGCCAAGAGTATTTCCCTCGAGGTCTCGAACTGCAACTCCTAGATCTTCAAGTTGATTGAGTGTATCAGTTCGACCTGTTTTTGTAAAAATTGTTTTCAACGCATTACCAATAACCGCACCACCACGAGCAGTTTTTTGCTGAGCAGCAGTAACAATACCCACTAGCTCATCGATACTTACGCCTGCACTTTTTGCAGATTGACCGGTACGAGAAATAGCGTCCGCGAAATCTTGAGCGCTAACCGCAAACTTAACATCAACCGCAGCAAATTTACTCACCAATTGTGTGGTATCCTTGATTTGCGTACCATATGTGTTCATGGCGGCAGTCAAAGATTTCACCGCTTCGGCAGAATCCATGCCAGTCAAACGAGTAAGAACCAAAGCGTCCCGCGTTCTTTTTAAAGATTCTTCAACGCCCAAGCCCTGACGAGCATATTCTGTGGCAGCATCTGCAGCAACCTTAAATGCTGCGCCAGTTTCTTTTGCCACTTTAAAAAGTCCATCACCAAATTTCTCTAAGTTTTGAGCGCTTAAACCCATAACAACATTGATATCAGCAAGTGATTTTTCCACCTCCACAAGGTTTTTAACCATACCTTTGAATGCATTGCCCACACCATTGATGATTGCCATACTAGCACCGAATGCAAGAATACGAGCATTCGCTGCTTCCATCGATTTGGTGAACTCATCAGCACCACGCTTCATGTTACCCAATGGCTGCGTGGCACCCTTGTCGTCGATTGTTATTTTTATTGGCTGTCGACGAATTCTATTTACAGCCGCTTGTACCGCC
>RFXU01000349.1 GCA_009921505.1 Flavobacteriaceae bacterium | reverse complement strand
CTGCTGCCCCAAGCGCGCTCCATTGAGCACACCTGCCATGGTTCCTCCAGTACCTATTGGGGTACAAAGTATGCGAAACATCTCAGGTAAATCACTTGCCATATGGGCAACCCCCTCTACAGCCAAATCATTACTTCCTCCCTCTGGAATAATTAAACAGGGCGCAAAACGCTGTCTTAACTCAGCGAGATACACTGGGTCAAATCTCTGTCGATACTCAGAACGATTTAGAAAAAAAAGATTCATGCCTTTTTTTTGAGCGTGACTTAAAGTGGGATTTTCATTAATTTTTAACGCTAATTCCTCCCCTCGTATCAAACCAATCGTTTCAAATCCAAACTTTTGACCTGCGGCGGCAGTTGCAGCAATATGATTTGAATAGGCCCCTCCGAACGTTACAATTCGATTAATCCCCGCCTGCAAGGCTGACTTTAAATTTGGTATTAATTTTCTGAGCTTGTTTCCAGAGGCCTCCTCCATAATGCCATCTTCTCGTAAAAGATACAAAGGCCCTCCACCTATTCGAAACGGCGATAAATCTACAGGGTCAATCTTAGCTTTTTGGCCCAGCCAATGCTCCAATTCAATGATCTTTTTTTCTAAGCGACTCATTAGGCTCAAAATTAGATGGGAAATCTAAGAAGCCCTAAACTAATTGTGATAAAAGTTAAACGGAATCGAAAAAAAGCCCCAAACACAAAAACTCAAAATTGATCAAATGTTAAAATAAAGTGTATTTCATCGAAATAATTTGCACTTTATCGTAAATATACGCAATTTTGATCTGTCAATAAGTAAAACCTTCTGATTTGGCTCCTATAAAATACATATTACTAATGGCTTTTCTCCTCATGGTGTCGTCCTTGACGGCCCAAGTTGGGATTAATACAGCCAACCCAAAAGCTGCTCTTGATATAGAAAGCAGCAATTATGGAGTTGTCATGCCTCGCCTGGCTCTGACCTCGACTCAAAACGAGAGTCCTGCCTCAAATCCACAAGGGGGCAATATTCCTGCTGGAACGGTATTAACAAGTTCATTGACAACATGGACTAATGTAAACTTTATGACTTGGCTAGGATCAGCATGTTATATATACGGATCAGCTAACACAGCACTATCATACGGTAATTTAAATACCATAGAGCAATCAAAGTCCAGCTTTAATAAAACCAAACCATATATCCTATTCTTAAATGATAATAACGAATTAGTTATGGAATACGATGTAGAATCAAGTACAATCTACCTACCATATGAAGATATCACCGAATACCTAGGGAAGCATTTTGACTCAAAAACATTCCAACTTTGGTTCGATAAAAAATACAATATAATTCCCAAAAAAATTAGCAACTTCTTCTTAAATCAAGAATAAACCATGAAATCACTAATCAAACAGTTATTAAGAGAAGCAACCGAAAAATCTGATAAATATGAATATCAGATCAGATATATTGACGGACCAAATTTCTATAAAAGAAAGTGTGGTGAAGATACCTGGTCATTTATAAATGCTGAAGACTTTGCTGA
>RFXU01000348.1 GCA_009921505.1 Flavobacteriaceae bacterium | reverse complement strand
TTGCGCTGAAACAGGCGTTCTATAGTCTACCAGACATCGAATTATGATTGCCTCCGTGCATCATGTGCAGTCGGTTACCTTATCTGATTAAACTGCACTGGCATGGTTGTACTATGAGACTGATAAATATGAGATGTTTTTAAGCCGATGAAATAACTAATGGTCGAATTTTTGTGGGCTTGTCCACATGCAACACATAAAAAACTGCCTACTTCTTCATCATGACTTGGATTTGATTGCTGTATTTTTAACCGAACCACGCAACCGAATAATTTAATGCTGCATTTGCATTGTATAATATTCTGCCACGCAGCAATATTGAATCAAGATGTAACCTCCCAAATATACATCTTTACTAAAAAATCTATCACCTCCTCCCGATAGGTTTGCATAACAGTCCAACAGGAAAGGCCCCCAATAATAATTGGGGGCCAACTGTTTGTAGACATTAAATTATACGGCCTCTAAATGTAGACCAGAAATTGAAATGATCGCATCGCAAATTTTATTGGTATTAAGCCCGTTTTTCGCCTGTGCCAACACAAAGGGGCGTTGTTCGCGCATTTTTAAAGTATCGTCAACGGTTAATTCTAGATCTACACCTACGTGGGGTGCGAGGTCAGTTTTGTTGATAACTAAAATATCAGACTTGGTAAGCGCTGGCCCGCGCTTTCTGGGAATGTCTTGGCCCATAGCAACGTCAATAACGTAGATGGTTACATCTGCCAGCTCTGGTGAAAATGTTGCAGAGAGATTATCGCCACCCGACTCTATGAATATTATGTCTAAATCTGGGTGTCGGCTTTGTAACTCTCTTACTGCCGCCAAATTGATTGATGCATCTTCGCGAATTGCGGTATGAGGGCATCCACCTGTTTCTACACCAATAATTCTATCCTCTGGCAAAATCTGCAGACGTAAAAGAGCTTCTGCATCTTCCTGCGTGTAGATATCGTTCGTTATGACGGCAACTGAGAATTGATTTTTCAACTCTTTTACGAGTGCAGCGGTTAATGTGGTTTTACCTGCTCCAACTGGACCGCCTATCCCTATTCTTATAGCAGACTTTTTTGGCATATTCATGTTTTGAAGATCCTAAGGTTGAGTATTTCGTGGCGCATCGAGGCCACATCTGATAGAAAGCAATTCGACCACAGGTCATCCTGCTGGCAGGTCAAAGCTTTGTTCGCAATAGTTGAAATTAATGGTGTCAGAGCGCTTAAAACTTTTTGACCCGAAGTTTGACCTAGTGGTACGAGGCGTACCGCCACCGAGATAAGATTTGAACAAAATGCCTGGAGATAGCTTGAAACCGCAAGCAGTTCATCAATTTGATGATGTTTTGCCGCCCGTCCTATGGCGATTGGTAGCACAAGATCTGAAACATCATCCCCCCAAACATCATTTAAGATTCTACAAAATGCGTCGCCTTGAAGGGTTGTTTCAGAAATACGCTCGGATGATGGGCAGAGACTTATGGCAATCCGATTTAGCTCGTCAATGTCAGTGCTTCGATAAGCAAGGCTAACCAAAATTGCATCAGTC
>RFXU01000347.1 GCA_009921505.1 Flavobacteriaceae bacterium | reverse complement strand
TTTTTTATACACCCTTGTATCCACCTTTTTATTGACGCTACCCGCCTTAATGTGCAACGCGCGTGCGCCCGTCTGCGACCTGCGTGTAAATGTTTAGAAAGGCGTATGTCGCGTGATTTTGCGACCATTGAGGGTATGATTGCCCGTAATGTTTATATTTTTTGCAAAGTTACTAAAGCGGTCCCGATGTATTATTAATCGGGCTTAGGTATTCTTGTTGAAGTCACGCTTAGGAATATCAAACTCACTGGTTCGAATTGCTTCGGTTGCATTACTTCTATGAGGCTTCAGCGCGCCAAAGTAGCGAGCAGTTGTGAATTGAATTTTTTGGTCATGGGAAAGGTTCACAAGTGGGTTGTCCCCTTCGATCCAATCATCTTGCTCATCGGTCATTTCTGTTTTCCTATCTTTACCCCTATCACTAGAAACATTAGAAAAGCGTGACTAAAGTTCAATTTCCATAAAATTTTGCAGTTATGTATCGCTTTATGAGGACATTTCTTATTGCGATATTAATTTTATGTTTCAATTGATCATTATTTTTCAGCTTAACAATTTCGGCACTAGAAAGTTCATATGGGGCGTCTTCAAACTTAGCTCTTAGCATCAGTTCGTCAAAAATTGATATGAAATCTGCAGCATGTTCGTTATCCATCTATTACTATACGGCGACATGATAATTTATTTAGTAAAAACTTGATTAATAAAGCTAAAAGTACTTTTTTGTTATTTGAGAGTTGCTTATTTAGGTTAGCCTATATTTTTTAGCTGATGCAGCTTCCTTTTTTTCCCTGCTTGGGATGGGCTTTAGCAAAGTTGGTTCACCTTTTTTCAAATTCCGAACACGGTTTAGCAAGTGTAACTTTGCATGATAATTTAAGCAAAAATTGTGCGCGTGTTTTGTTATCGTAACCTTTTCCATTTTTATGCCTTTGAGTTTAATTTTGGCTTTTCGTTGATTTTCCCAAAATCGGAAAAAATTATGTGCTGTCTTCGCGAATGACCGTTGTCATCTACATTATCAAGTTCTTGTGGCACGCAAACGAAAGGGTTCTCGAAAGTAGCGCTCAGACCTTCAATTTTATTTAAATACATTTGTTCCTCCTTTTTAAAATAAAAAGCATGATTTGTACCAAGTTTAAAAAAATATTTAAAAACAGAAACTTTGACCGTTATCAAATGCAAAGACCTGAAGCTTCAATTATCGAGGTCTCTTCATAATTTAATTGTATTAGAGACTTTAAAATTCATTTCGGCCCGCACAAATCTTGATCCAGCCTGCCTATTTGTGCAACGCGCGCGAGAGCGTGCGCGACTTGTGTGTCGATGCGTGGAATGGCTTATGAAGCGACGACTAGTTCACTAAGTCAAGAGTGCTCCCTTATCTATTAGATGTGATCAAGGAACTTAATATCTCGTACTGCACCGTCCCCTAAAACATCTAAACATTCCTGATATTCTGAGCTTTCATACCACTGCAAAGCGACGTCGAGGCTTTCCCATACGCCTACAACAGTACGCTCTTGTTGCCCGCTTTCTCTCAGTGCC
>RFXU01000346.1 GCA_009921505.1 Flavobacteriaceae bacterium | reverse complement strand
GCCGAAGCAACGCGCGCAACACATTAATACAAAAAGCCCCCGCTCAGGGGGCTTTTTCTTGTCACAAACACCCGATTGCATTCTGCTAAGCTATTCAAAAGTATTCTATTTTTAACTCTGCAAAAATACTCGAACAAAAAATCAGAAATTCCGAATTTTTTCACACTTACCCCCTTGCGCTATGTCCACGCATTGGCTATTACGCGCGTCAGCGGGTGATTAGCTCAGTTGGTAGAGCGCTTCGTTTACACCGAAGATGTCGGGAGTTCGAGTCTCTCATCACCCACCACTTTCCAATAAATTATCGCTATAAAACTAACAAGATCAAACGTGTACGTTTTATCCACTTAAAATATGTACATGTGAAATAAGTATTTGATGAGAGTTGGAAAGTCCTCTGATGCAAATACTTCTAGAAAGAATCCATTATCCACAGCCTTACTTGAAGGATAGAGATGGCATTTATCAATGCCGTGTTTACATTCCGCAGGAATTAAAAGTTATCTATAAGAAAACAAATTATATACAGAAAACTTTAAAAACTTCTGTCAAATCAATTGGTGAAAAGCTCCTCTATCGCAAAGCCAATGAGATCTACGACCAATTCGATAAAAGGCAAATACAATAACTTGAAGACATTTATGCTGCTGAAGTTAGAAAGCAAACTAGGCTAGACACCCATGCGGCAGAGAGAATAACTAATTTTGCTTTAACAATGAATATCAAAACTGTTGAACTTATCGAAACAACGGATCTCGACGATCTCATTCAATTTCATAATAACCTTGAGATACGGGCAGATAATATAATTGCGGCGATTCCAGATCCCTTAAGCGACGATGGACGTAATTTCTATCAAGAACTCTACAGTAGAGATCTGGGATTATGGTCGCTCCCCAAACCGGGCGTAGCTGGGAAGCTATTAAAAAAAGGTTCATCAGATGAAGATATAATGTCGATAGGCCTGAAGAAGGGACAAATTAAGGCAGCAATACGCTATCGTGCAGCGTCAGTTCATTCATTCTGGCAAGATTTGTTCGTGCTTGCGGCAAACAAACAACGCCTGAAGGTTCCCGTGCCACCGCAACCAAAAAACTTGTGGAGTATTGGAAATGACAGCAATGAAATTAATGAGATTTCTAACCTCTTTGCTTTATTAAACGGAGATGAGCTTTTTTCACGTGATGAAATCGAAGAATTTGCGTTGAAATATGCTGACCGAACTAGGCAAACAGAGACCCCATTACCTAAACAAATCTCATCATACTTCGATCAATGGGATGCAATACTTGAACGTGATTATAAAGTAGGCTCGTCAAGTTACAGAAAGTTACGTAAAGGTATTAGTTTATTTGTAGAGCTTGTAGGCGATCTAAAACTGGAGGAAATTGAGCCGTTTCACGCTTTTAGCTTCGCTGACGCACAGCTTGCAGAAAACCCAAATGTATCGAGGACAGTATTGACGGATAACAACTGGGCCGTTTCAGTTTTTGTGAGAAGTTTAGTCGAGAAGGGTCTCATAAAATCAAATCCTTTTACAGGTGTTAAGCTTGGAAAAC
>RFXU01000345.1 GCA_009921505.1 Flavobacteriaceae bacterium | reverse complement strand
CCTCATTCTCAATTCATGAGTGCGATCGCAAAATAAACCAAACACACACTTTTTGCTGTGTTTGTCATTTGGGAGTCACGGGTTAAACACTGTGTCTGCACAATTACTCTGAATGCCTGATAAATGGGGTGAGTGACTTCGCAGCAACCTTTAATCGTCCATCATTTGTAAAATCGGTATCATTATTAAATTTCAACGGTTCTACAGTAAAACATTTCGCAATAAATTCTATTTGATTTTGCAATTCCAATTTCAGGTTTCTTTCAATTTCGTTTTTTTTATTCTCCGAGTGATAGCTGTGTAAAGAATTTATAATTTTATGAGGTAGGACATCGATACCCAGATACTTCAATGTGTAGGCAGTCGGCCATAGAAGCATATCAATATCTGCTTCTCTTCCGTTGAAGGCACTTTCCTGTTTTGACGCGCCCGTAGTAACACAAAACTGTGCCCTCTTACCTTTGAATTTACCGCTATCAAATCGGTGTGTTGTATCGTGTGCAGCGCCATTTGCGAACACCCTTTCCATCCAACCTTTGAGCGCAGAGGGTGGGCTAAACCACCACACCGGAAAATGAAATACAATCAGATCACATTTTTTAATTTTATTTAACTCGACTTTCACTTCACTTGGCAGGCTATCTTTTTGTGAATGAAACTCTTGTGTTTTAAGAACGTCAAAATGATCGCTTGGGAAAGTGACTTTATAATGATCAGCTTTCTCGATTGGATCAAATTTCATTTTATAAAGGTCAGACACTAATACTTCATGTCCTAGTACGGTAGCTGATCGTATGCTTTCTGCTGCCCAACTTTGCGTGAAAGAATTTTTATCTGGGTGAGCAATTACAACCAAAACAGTCATCGGCATGCGTTTTTAACCCTTTGATGAATCTTAAATACTAGTTCCAATAAACAATAGTTCCCTAAAAACTATTAATTTACTATAAACTTCATTGTCACCAATTCAGGATGGCTTAATATTTCTCTGGTAAGCGATAAAGTACATATCCAAGTTCACTTTCTAATATTGGGAACAATTCCATCGCTTTTACCATAAAGTACTTTATTTTTCATCGTATCAAAGAAATTGCCAGCGATGATACAGACAAAGACATTCTCTTTATCGCTTTAAAGCGCTCCTTTGGCAATCAAAGTAGCTAACAGTGACGGCGTGCCAGTCCCGAACGGATAGCGATCTACTCTTCAGGGGCAAAAACGTCGATGTTTTTATGTTTGGTAATTTATGGTCTAAAAACATCGTATATTCGATTTTATTGTCAAGCTTAGCTTGTCGAAGCAACCCTGAGAACCCCTGCGGGTGCTAGCGCTCCGTGTGGGGTATATACAGTTTTGGCTTCGTAATTGAACCAAAATTCCTCGGTCTTTGTGACGCGCTTCCGTAATCCATGAGGCAGATGGATCGTTTCGATATTGGACTCTGTCAGCAGCTGATCATAAAACTTAATAAGAGTTTCATCATCAAGATATGCACCCAGATAGACACATTTTCCATTTTGTACCGCAACCGCACCGCCCTGCTGGTCTGTCAAAATAGG
>RFXU01000344.1 GCA_009921505.1 Flavobacteriaceae bacterium | reverse complement strand
GGATAATCTTTGCCAAGGTACTCAACGATTGGTGGAATTTTGTTTACCACGAGCGGACTATGAGACATGATGTGTTCAAGTATCGCATTACTCGCGGCACAATCATAATAACAAGAAAAACCAATAGTTGAAATTAATTGATCTGCATATTGTTGATTGTTTAAGAATTCATATATCACATTAACCCCGCAAGCGCCAGGTGTTACTCCGTGATGAACAAGCTCCATCTTGACAAGATCATAATTGTGTTGTTGGCCAATATACATCTCTTTGGGTATGCTTGTTTGTGTTGTAAAAAATCGCGCCACATCTCGCAGCTCAAATCCGCTATGCCTTAATTTTGGGTTAGATATGTATCTATCAACATCGAACATCTTGCCTGTATAAAATTTTGGATGACATACTTTAAAAACAGGAATGTTTACTTGTTTGCGCAAATAATTTCTTGTATGATCTGTCAATACAACAAGCGCTTTACATTTGTCTCGCGCGGCAATAAAAGAAGGATGATTTAATAGATTATCGATGTTGTATTGTTGTTTTCTGCCGGGCTGACCGCCAACTGCTGAATGCACAAAACCAATCCAATCTGTTTCGGGTAATATTCTTTTATGATCACTCCAAAATACACAATCGGTAAATGCATGTATAGTCAATCCATCCTGAGAAAAATTGATTGTTTTTTTTAATTGATTAATTATGTATCCCCAACCAAAATAATGTAAACCCTCGCTAACAGGATTGATTATCTCTGAAAATTTCATTTAGGACAATTACACTCTACATGATGTAATGGATTATAATTTTTACATTTGTTTTCGTATCGAACTTGCATATAAAGCGGCCAAAAGAAATAATAAGCCACAGCATCTTGATTTTCAAGCGCCGCATCAAGTTCGCGAGCATACAAATATTCCCAATCACGCTGACTTTCCTTAAATTTCGTGTCGCTCGGCTTGACAGATGGTTTGGTTGAAACACATCCGCTCAGCATCAATAACACACAAAGCAATCGCACAATAATGTTTACACGCAAAAATGTGTATATCTATATATGATCCATACAATAAAAGCTTTTATGTACAAGAAGAAAGTCTTGAATGTTCCAGAAACACCGATTGATGAAAATGATTGGGAATTGAAGCAAGAAATGGTTGCAAGCGATGATGGAGTGAATGCGATTGAATTTAGTCGCCGCGATTTAACACCTCAAGTTAAAAATCAAGGACGCATTGGTTCGTGTGTTGGTCACAGCGGACGAGTAGTATATGGCGATACTCTAGATTTTGATGGCAAAGAACCAAGTGCCATGTGGATCTACAAAAAAGGCAAAATAAATGATCCATTTCCTGGAGAAGATTATTCGGGCACAACAATCAAAGGTGCATGTCGCGGATTAATCAAAGAAGGTTGCTGCGAGGAAAAGTTTTGGCCGTATGTTGATAATGAGGACGCGCAAATGCTCGAAGGAGCCGCCGAAAACGCCGCGCAATATAAAATAGATGCTTACTATACCATTCCAAAACAAAACCACGATTTGATCAAGAAAGCGCTACTCAA
>RFXU01000343.1 GCA_009921505.1 Flavobacteriaceae bacterium | reverse complement strand
TCCATGCGCTCCAGCCATATTTTAGGCCTTAAATGCCTAAGATGATACTGATTTATGGGAAGAAACGTTTCAGGGTTTATGGAGGTTAGCTTATCTCCACGACGACACACCCTCCGGTTGCCTTGTGCAAATTTTCTCCTCTTTCTTGTTTTGGGCGATGTGGGTATAATTCTTGCAACTATCTGGTTTGAATGGTGCTGAGATTGAGGGGTCTTTCTGCACCCGACCTTGAAATTTTGAGTGCAGCTGATTTTCAATTTCAAGCTTCTTACATGTCGCTTTGGAAAGAATTTTTGGTTAGTATGACTAATCTTCTACTTTTGGGGAATTGAAATGCAGCGCATGCGTCGTAGAACAATGCAGATTTTAGACAAGGGGGATCAAAACGATAAGCCAAGCCTGTGGTGTGATAGGATAATCACTCTTGTGATATTGCTGAGTGTAGGTGAGGTCATTCTTGAAAGCGTTGATTTCATAGGTAACGCTTACGGAAATGAGTTAAAAGCTTTCGAAACCTTTGCAATCATTTTCTTTTCGATTGAGTTTTTGCTAAGGTTTTGGAGTAGCGGTTCAAGATACAATGACTCTGATTGGAAGGGGCGTAAAGAGTACGTGATGAGTTTTCATGGCCTTATTGATCTGATTTCAATATTGCCTTTCTACTTTCAGTTCTTGGTCCCTGGGCTCAATCTGATAATCTTAAGAATACTTCGCCTGACCAGACTTTTGAAGCTATCGCACTATTCTACAGCTCTTGAAGATCTGGCTGCTGCAATTTATGCTGAGCGGCGATCATTTAGTGCGGTCTTGTATCTCTTGTCGATTGCTATAGTGGCTAGCTCGTCTTTGATGTACTATGCTGAAGCTGCGGTGCAGCCTGATAAGCTCGCTTCAATCCCTCATGCAATTTACTGGTCGATAATCACATTAACAACAGTAGGTTATGGGGATGTTTCCCCAATAACTGTAGCTGGAAAAATTATTGCAGCTGTGACTGCATTTTTGGGTGTAGCGACTCTCGCAATCTTCAGCGGTATTGTTGCGACGTCATTTTCTAATCAACTGGCAAGGAAAAAGGCGATCTACGAACGACAATTACGAGAATCACTGTCTGACGGAATTCTTGATGAAAAGGAAGTTCAACTTCTTGAAAGCCTTCAAAGTGAATTTGGGTTGAGCGATGAGATGGTCGCTGAGATTGCAAGGCAAGTGAAGTATAAAAAGTAAAACTTCTAAATATTACTATAGATGTTCGGGGCGACTTTAGTCTATTAATGTTTTATACCTAATTGGAGCTATTGAACACTTTTCTCAGTTTAATCCCCCGGATAGGGTTAAGGTTTTGTCTCAAAATGTTATCGACGGAAATCTGATCGGCATCAGAAGTCCTGGCGATAAGCTTGGTGGCAAACCTAATTTTATTTCTGGCGGTGAGTTGTAGGGAGGCCAGGCGACCAAGCGCAAGATTGAAAATAGGAAGCAATTATAACTAGTATTACTAAGTTCGGCTGTTCCCAAGTATTATTAATGTAACGAGCCAAGACTATTGGGGCATATATC
>RFXU01000342.1 GCA_009921505.1 Flavobacteriaceae bacterium | reverse complement strand
CTTGGCGAAGGCAGTCCCATAGTCTGATTATGGGATGGAATGCTGATCTAGCATTGCCTTGAAGGCTTCTGATGTACTCACGTTCTGCACGCACCCGCTCCTTCTGTTCCACAAGCATACAGTAGCCTAAAGTCCACTACCCCTTTAGTATCACAATGATATCATTTAGCCTTTCGTGCAACCTCGTAGATCGTGGCGATGCCGCTTTACCGTCTATGCGATAGTTAGGCGTTCATTTTTTCGACAACCAATAGGTTAATGTTTGACCCACACCCGCAGTTAACGCACCAAGAAGGATTTTAAATTCACCCATCAAAGAATTTTCACCAGATTTCATGTTAACAGTATCACTAACTTCGACGAAAAAAATGGAGCCTAGTATCAAAAAGAAACCTGCTATCAATATGACACTCAAAATTAGCGGGGCCGAAGAGTTTGATTGGATTGATGACTCTTTTTTAATTTTTACATCACTATCGGCAGGTTTCTCATAGCGTTTGAGATCCATGCCCAGTTCGACCATTCTTGAAGAAAACTCTAAATCAATTGCTTTTAGGTTTTCATAATTGAGGGAATCTTCCACATAATTTTGCAACAGTATTAATTCGTCAACACTGAGATCGGATGGTCTCAAATCCGCTTTGTGTAATATAAACTTGATAGCTGTACCTTTGAAAGGACCTTTAAAGGCGAGGCTAAGATTAGGTGCTATTTGAGCTAATATTTCGTCTACAATTTTCAATTTAATGCCCCTTAGCTGGCCAGTCCTTCGCTTGACTGCAATTCTCAACAAATAAGATACTGTTTCTAGTGTCATTTGGAACGTAAACCTGATTTTCAGGCGACTTATCCAAAATCATTCCATCACATTGCGCACTCTGACCCGTACCCACTACAATGTTTGTCCCTGTCTTTAATTCGCAATGAAACACAACGTTAAGCTTGCTCCACTCAGGACAAATGTTATTTTTCTTGCGGTATTCGTCTCTACTACCTTTTGGCTTTGCTAATGACCACCATCGTCCAAAAGCTGAATAAGGCTTTTCTTTATCCCAAACTCTGTAAACTTTTACTGGCGCTGTAGCTTTAAGTACTGTTCCGTCACATAATTTTCCTTCTAATTCTGCTCCAATAGCTTCTTGTAATAATTGTTTGTTTGCTACGGGGGTTAAATTTTGAGTGGTTTGTTCGATCTGTCCCACGCAACCGTTTTTCGGTGGTGTTGCATCTATATTCTGGACTGTAGGACTACAGCCAGTTAATGCCGCCAAAAAGCCGCTGAGCACTAGTCGTTTAATCATGATTTCACCATCACAAACTCTCTCGTTCCACAAACATGATGCAGCCTGAAAGGCACTACAACTATAGTACCACAATGAAAGCATTTAATCTTTCTGGCAACCTAGTAAATCGTGGCAGTGGGGTTTAACCCATCAGTCAACTCCTTGACTGAGCCTCCCCCACTGAACTGGTCCACCACTATGCTTAGGAAACGGAGGACCAGGAATGGCAAACAAGCGACCGAAGCCCGAAGAGATCGTTACAAAGTTACGCCAAGTT
>RFXU01000341.1 GCA_009921505.1 Flavobacteriaceae bacterium | reverse complement strand
CTTTTGATTCAAAATTACACTCTAAAGATGCATCCCGATGTTTATTAATAAGAGTTTAAAGTCAAAAATGGCGCGATTTTGACCTGGGCGCGGGTGGGTTATGGAGACATTTCGATAATTATAACAGTGTATTAGCTGGTGTTTTGACAAAAAGGTTTGATTTTTTCACCTTCCCTGAAAATTCTTTAGATTGCCAAGGTTTTGACACATTTGGACAAAATCCCGCCAAAATTGTAATTTATCCCTTAATACAGGTGTTAAGAGAGGTAAACCTAAATGGATAGAATGGATCTACAATTCCAACTATTGCAGACTAGATCGTATCAAAGAATCTTTGATGAACGAAATTAACGCAATGGAAGACTACGAAGCGGACTTGCGCGGAAATTCCGACAATAGCGTTATGGCCGCATATCGCGCCAATTATTTGGTGATCAACGGCTAACTGATTTCTATCGGCCTATACGGGCCGAGTCGATATCAGTTTCTGAGACTATCTAAAACATTGCCATTGCACACTCATGGCATTGAAACACAGGGCCTTTTATGTCTAAGGCCCTGTTTCTATTTAGAATTAACGAAACACTAGAAAAATTTTTACGTTTTGTTCTTTTTACTCTGGCCAATCTAAAATTGATTTGCTAAATGGGCGTCACTGCGGGTGTGGCGAAATTGGTAGACGCACCAGATTTAGGTTCTGGCGCCTATGGCGTGGGGGTTCAAGTCCCTCCACCCGCACCAATTAATCAGAAATTATGAATAATATACAGTGACTTATTGGGTGTATGGATTTTTTATACACCCTTGTATCCACCTTTTAATTGACGCTACCCGCCTAAATGTGCAACGCGCGTGCGACCACGTACGACCTGCGTATTAATGCGCGGGTTGCTTGTTTTCCGCGCGTGCATGCGCGACTGTGGTATGTGTGTGTAACGTAAAATTTTAATGATAGAAATTTAGGGAGCTTAAGTCGAAGATGTTAAAACTTGCGTTAAAGATAAGTGATCCTAAGCCTACGCCTGTAGTTTAAACATGCTCAAGGAACTTAATGTCGCGCACGGCACCGTCGCCTAAAACCTCTAAACATTCTTGATATTCAGGGCTTTCATACCACTTTAAAGCAACCTCAAGGCTTTCCCAGACACCCACCACAGTGCGCTCTTTCTGGCCACTTTCGCGAAGAGCCACTGGATAGCCACGAGCTAAAAAGTGATCGCCATGTTTTTGTACAGTAGCTGGCGCTATTGCCGCGTATGCAGCTAGCTTTGCTTCGTTAGTGATCTTTTTGTAGGTTACGATACATACAACTTTGGACATTAGTTCAACCTCTCAATTTTATCTTGCGGTTCATTTGTTTACAGAGGTTCAGCAGCTGATCCATCTTCGTTAAGTCTGTTCTTAGCGTAAACAAAGTCATCATCACTTACTGTAACCCAATGAAAGCTTTCGTCCGCAAACATATGTGTCTTAACGTCGATTTGGTCTGGCTCATCCAACGTTCCAATCATAATTATGCGTCCTTTCGGAGCGCGTTCAGTGGTGGCGGTCACTTGAGTTGAACATTCAGGGCAGAATTGTACATATAC
>RFXU01000035.1 GCA_009921505.1 Flavobacteriaceae bacterium | reverse complement strand
ATATAAGCTGGCAGGACAATGTTAAAGCCCGTCTGATTTCTGCCACTCAAGACAACGCCTATGTGCGCGAGGGAGGACCAGCGACACGCTCGCAGTTTGCCATATATGAATATTACCAAAATAAATTGGCTTCGGAATGATGTTAATGGAAAAATATGGTGGTATTGATATTGGGTCTAACGCGATTCGACTTTTAGTCGCGACTGTGACCAAAATGGATGATAAACCCCCTCGATTTAAAAAAACCTCTTTGGTGCGTGTCCCTATTCGTTTGGGAGCCGATGTGTTTTTAAATGGCGCTATTTCAAAAGTCAGTATTGAGCGAATGATTGATGCGATGAGTGCCTATAAATTATTGCTAAAAAATCACAATGTAGTGCGTTATAGAGCTTGCGCGACTTCAGCGATGCGCGAGGCGAGTAATGGTGCAGAAGTTGTCGCCAGGATTCGTGAAGCTACGGGAATTCAGATTGAAATCATTGATGGGGAGATAGAAGCTGATATTATTGCCGCTACCGATTTTGGCAATTTTATTGGTACTGAAAAAGCCTTTTTATACGTCGATGTCGGTGGAGGAAGTACAGAATTTACCCTCTACAGTGAAGGCCGTGTCATCGTTTCACGCTCGTTTAAGCTCGGAACGGTGCGCATTCTAAACGATATGGTACGCGAGTCCATGTGGGATGAAGTAAAGGCTTGGATTACAGAGGTTACTGCAGGATATGAAAAAATCAATGTTATCGGTTCTGGAGGAAACATCAACAGTATTTACGCCAATAGCGGTAAGAAATTGGGTAAGCCACTGAGTTATTTTTTCTTGGTGAATTACTTTGAGCTCCTGAAATCCTTGACCTATCACGAGAGAATCTACGAATTAGAAATGAATCCCGATCGTGCCGATGTGATCATCCCAGCGACCAAAATTTACTTATCGGCCATGAAATGGAGTCGTGCCAAGAACATTTATGTTCCCAAGATCGGATTAGCTGATGGTATGGTTAAACGGATGTACCAAGATCCATCTCAAGGATATGATCTTAATACCCTTTTTGAGGATTAATTAACCGTGAATTAGCTCTGTTTTGCTTAGATCTTTCATGATCTGCGCTTCAAATTCTAATAAGTCCTTCCACTTTTGATCCACGACCTCTCGTTGACCATATTGGCGTGCAAACTTCAGGAACATGGTGTAATGATTCGCTTCACTGATCATTAATTTGCGATAAAATTCGGCTAACTTTTTATCTTCGAGTTCCTCGCTTAATAATCGAAAACGCTCACAGCTTCTGGCTTCAATTAAAGCGGCATACAGTAACCGGTGAATGAGTTGATCATTGCGACTGCCACCTTTTGGGAAAAACTTCATTAACGTATTAACATAGGCATCTTTTCGCTCACGTCCTAGATGTCCGCCACGCTCTATAATTCGATCATGAACCATTTTGAAATGACTCATTTCTTCTTGAGCGAGCAACGTCATTTCAGCGACGAGTTCCGTGTATTCAGGATAGCCAATAATCAATGAAATCGCAGTGGATGCCGCTTTTTGTTCACAATAGGCGTGATCGGTTAATATTTCATCTATGTTTTTTGCGACTATATTGACCCATCTTGGATCCGTGGGTAATTTTAGTCCCAACATCGTTGACTGATTCTTTGGACTCATTTTTTCAATTCATTAAACATCAAGATCTAAACTGCTGCGCAATACTTCGAGAAGTGGGTTTTGTTCTTTGAGTTGCGCGTATTTTTCTTCTGGTGTGTAAGCATAACGTTTGACGGCGCCTTCCACCACATTAATTTTTATGTTAAGATGATCGTTTTCGAGTGTGTTTGCTAAGAACCCTAATAGTGCCCCTTGATCGCGTTCCACTTCGAGCCGTATGGTGTCGTTGGGGTAGGTCAATACTATTTCAGTTCCCTCTAACACGGGCGTTTCCATGGTTAAATGCGAGTGCAAATTGAACTTTCCTTCTTCTATTATCTGATCAGCGTAGGCATTCCAGGCCGATAAAAATGCTTCAGTGGTAAATTCTTTATTTCGTTTTACCCCGGGGGCCGGCCCTGAAGCCTTTTGCTGGGCTTGAAGGTCTCTTTTTTCTTGAATACTTTTAAGAGATAGTGAAGAAACTCCGGGTCTTTTACCTTCAATTTTGAGGTCAATTTTTCGCGGGGCGTAAGACTTGGTCTCTGGATTAGATGCTATCGGTGTCGGTGCGGACTCAACCGCTGTTTCAGCTCCTGTTTTAGAGGGGATTTCTGTATCATCCAGGACAGGGGCTTCTGTTTTCTCCAGGATAAGGATTTCTGGCTCAACGACTATGGGGACTTCAGGTTCAGTCTCCGCAGAGGCTTCAGGTTCAGCAACAACTGGGACTTCAGGTTCAGCGACCACAGCGGCATCAGTTTCGCCTTCAGAGGTTGTAATAGACACATCCACAGCGTTTGCGGCAGAAGCAGTATCGACCAAAGATGGAGCTGTGGGCTCGGCCAATGCTGGAGCCTTTACTTTGCGGGCCGGTATTATATAGGGTTGGCTAGAGGGCTTTTTTTTTTGCTCTAAATCATTTAGAGAAGCGAGCTGCATCAAGCATAATTCGACCAATAAACGCGGGTTTCGGCTATTTCTGTAGCTTAAAGCACATTGATTGGCAATATCTAGGGCATTTAAAAGCCAGGAACGATCCGCGGCTTGAGATTGTCTTGCGTAATCTTGTTTTACAGTTTCTCCAACCTCTAAAAGACGTATGGTTTGCGGTGTTTGTGCCACGAGTAAATCTCTAAAATGGGAACACAACCCATTGATAAAATGTTGGCCATCAAAACCTTGGGCGAGAATTTCATCGAGTTGCAACAGCAAATCAGGAATACTTCCTTGCAGCATCAAATCAGTAATGCTAAAATAGTATGAGTAGTCGAGAATATGCAGGTTTTCTGCAACAGCCGTTCTGCTGATATTATTGCCACAAAAACTAACAATTCGGTCAAAGATTGATAAGGCATCACGCATGGCGCCATCGGCCTTTAATGCCATCAAATGCAGCGCATCGTCTTCGGCTTGTATCCCCTCGGCTTGCGCAACAAATTGTAGTTGCTCTTTGATATCTTCCACGGTGATCCGTTTGAAGTCAAATATTTGACAACGCGATAATATGGTGGGGATTATTTTGTGCTTTTCAGTAGTGGCCAAAATAAATATAGCATGCGCCGGTGGCTCCTCAAGGGTCTTTAGAAAAGCATTAAACGCTGCCGAGGAGAGCATATGCACCTCATCAATAATATACACCTTAAAACGACCGGTCTGCGGCGGAATACGCACTTGATCAATCAAGGATCTGATGTCCTCTACAGAGTTGTTTGAAGCGGCATCAAGCTCAAAAATGTTAAAGGCAAAGTCTTCGTCAGGGTGCACTGTGCCCTTTTGATGATCGGTACTGTCTTGATTAATTTTTTTTGCCAGGATTCGGGCACAGGTCGTTTTACCCACCCCACGGGGTCCTGTAAACAAAAGGGCTTGCGCTAAATGGTTATTGGTGATGGCATTCTCCAAAGTACGGGTAATGGACTTTTGTCCAACCACTTGATCAAACCCTTGTGGTCTGTACTTTCTCGCTGATACTACAAAGTGTTCCATAATGCCTTAACAAATATAAAAAGCCCCTTTTTTAATTTCCTGAATTCAGTTTGTATTATTTCGTGAGTTATCAACATTTCTGCTAATTTTGTCGCGCAGGCCGCCTTATCGCTTCATCTTTGGATGAAGAGGAAAGTCCGGGCACCACAGGGAAGCATAGCGGCTAACAGCCGTCGGTTCGCTCAGGCGAATTAGGACAAGTGCAACAGAAAGAATGTACAGGTCATGCTGTAGTGAAATCAGGTAAACTCTATGCGGTGAAATGTCACGTATACCCACGCTTGAAGATGCCCGTCTGAGTGGGAGGGTAGGCAGATTGAACGTTTCAGTAATGGATCGTCTAGATAAATGATAAGGGTCCAGAAATGGATACAGAATCCGGCTTATAGGCCTGCTTTTTTTTATTCAAAAAAACTAAATACAGAACCCCCAAATTTTCTGGAATTCACCCAATTTGGGTGCTGTGAAAAATCATGGTCTTTTTGATGTTCCAAAATAAATTGCCCTTGATCAGACAAGAGCGTTTTATCAAAAACGAGATCAACTATACTCAGCAGTTCTGAATGTGAAAATGCATAAGGAGGGTCGGCAAAAATAAAATCGTAATGGCCTTTGTGTTGCTGCAAAAATTTGACGACCGCTCCCTGATAACAAATCAGAGGTAATTCGAGCATCTCAGCAGTTTCCTCGATAAATTTAATACAGCCTCGGTGCTGATCCACGCAATCGATTTGCGCGGCCCCTCGAGAACCAAATTCGTAAGCAATATTACCCGTGCCGCTGAATAAATCTAATACCACAGCGCCGGATAAGCCACCGCTGTGATGTAAAATATTGAACAAGCCTTCTTTTGCAAAATCCGTAGTTGGGCGTACAGGAAGATTTTTTGGCCCGCGAATTTTTCGCCCTTTGTGACGCCCAGAAATAATCCTTATTGACTGATGCATTGTAGGGGCAATTCTTGATGTTGTGCTAAATCTTTGATTGGCTTCGGACCATTACTGTAATAAGACACATCACGCACATACTCATACAAAAGCGTAAACAACTCACCCCGCTCAGGGACTGCACCCGCTAAATAAAGCGGCACTTGTTCTGGGTCAAGGTCGAATTGCTCAAAAGCAAAAAGCACATAATACAAGACGTCTTCAGGGCTTTGATAACCGATTGGACAGATTTTTTAAGACTGTTTTGAACCATGAGGTGGCGCAATAATACCGAAGCCGTATGTTCAAAAGTAAAACTGCCAAAACGCTCAAAAAACCAATTGTTCACATTGGTAAAAGGTAAATAGACCACCACTAAATCCAATCCTTCAAGGACATCATAAGCCACCAAATCATTGTCCAGAAGACGGGTATTGAATTTTAGATAATCCAATCCACGAGCCGGATCAAATAAGTCTTTGGGGACTACCGTGTACCAAGAAGATTGGTGGGCAAGCCGTATCGTTTGATGGGCATCAATATTAAGGGTTTCTCTTTGTCGGCCCCAAAATTGATCCAAGTATTGAGTGAGGCCCTCAGCAGTGGTGGCTACAGGAAATTCCTCGTTCAGATATAAGGCATCTTGAGTTTGTCCTGGCCCCAAAAAAGAAAGTCCGGTCAAAGAAACTTGAACGGACCAACCTTTGTTGTTTATTGTCAGAGTATTATTTGTCTTTGACTGTGTCATAAAGTTTTGGCCAGTTACCACTGGTATTCACCTCATCCATTGATCCTACTTTAACGTAAGGTCCATTTACACCATCTACTGAATTCACCTGCTTTTCTTGAGCGATAAGGTCCCTATCAAGCCCAGCCAAGATCACGTCTTTTGAGGCACGTGCTTCAAAAACTTGGTAAATGGTTCCGTTTTTATCGATTGTTCCCGCACGCAATTCGAACTTCTGATCCGAATCCGGAATGTTCATCATGGTTGTGTAGCGTTTTGAACTGGGATAGATCGAGTCTTTAATAGAGGCAAAAGAAAGTGTATCGATGATCACATCCTCAATGTAATAACCTCCTTTTTGTGGATCGAGACCAAATGCACGGTTACGCGCTACGTCAGCATAACTGGTATCGCGTCTTGCGGTGATGGCAAATTTAGCCGTGTCTAGGAATTGAACTAAGCTGTCAAAATCAGCGGTGAATTTACCGTTAAGCTCTTGGTAGGCTAACTGTCCCGCTTTAATGTCTTTTAACTTCGCGATGACCGCGATGTATCTTTTTTCTTTGGTTTGATTGAAATGTACTGGGCCGATGATCGAATTGTAAAGTTTGTAACCCAAGAAGATGATTAGAATCCAAAGTACGAGTTTAATTCCGAGTTTCATTGATCTGATTTAAGTTGAAAAAAGGGTCTTTACTACCAAGGCAAATCTACAATATTTTTTTATTCATGAAAGGAAAATGGCAAAAAACCTAGCTATATTTGAGCTTACTTTTCCCTTGTTTTCATGACCCTTACAGAATTCGAAAAAGCCTTGATTAATGCGTTGGAACACACGCCAACCCCGGGTCAAGAGCAGGCGATTTTGTCCCTTTCTGAGTTTTGTGTGCGCCGAGATCCTCAGGGGGTTTTTCTATTAACGGGATATGCGGGAACGGGTAAGAGTACCCTGATCGCGGGACTTGTGCATACTTTGGGTCAATTTAAACGATCCAGTGTGCTTATGGCGCCTACGGGCCGGGCTGCCAAAGTAATTAGCCAATACAGCAATCGCGAGGCCTTTACCATTCACCGTAAGATTTATGTGCCACGGAGTCAAAAAGGCGGCGGTGTGAAATTTGCCCTCCAACCCAATAAACATCGAAACACACTATTTATAGTGGACGAAGCCTCCATGGTGCCGGACACCAACACAGACGCGAATGTTTTTGAAGGGCAGTCCTTACTGGAGGACCTAATGACTTATGTGTATAGTGGCCCGGGTTGTCAACTCATGTTTGTCGGGGATTTGGCACAGTTACCGCCTGTGCACTTGAATTTAAGTCCAGCTTTGGACCCCGATGTCTTGCGCATTCAATTTCATAAATCGGTTACTGAGGTCGCTCTCAGAGAAGTAGTGCGCCAAAAGGAGCAGGGGGATATTGTTTCAAACGCCACAAGCATTCGGGAATTAATCGAGCAAGACAGGCCAGAACAATTGGCGTTTGATCTCGGAAACCAAGATGAAGTCATACGTCCCTTTGGGGGCAACGAAGTATTAGAGGCCCTTGAAGAAGCCTTTTCTAAAGATAATTTGGATCAAGCGGTGGTTATCGTGCGCTCGAACAAACGCGCTAATTTATACAACCAAGAAATACGTCAGCGTATTTTATTTCGCGATGAAGGCCTTTGTGTTGGTGATGTGCTGATGGTGGTGAAGAATAATTATTTTTGGTTAAAACCTGCAGATTCTGCGGGATTTATTGCCAATGGTGACGTCATCGAGGTATTAGAGATTTTTGAATTTGTTTCGATTTATGGTTTTGACTTTGCGAAGGTTCGGGTGCGCATGCTGGATTATCCCAGTCAATCGCCCTTTAACACCGTACTGATTTTGGACACCATCAGTAGCGACGCCTCGAGTTTGACCTATGAGCAGTCCAATGCACTCTATCAGGCGGTTCGCGAAGATTATCCTGAAATTACAGCCAATTACAAAAAGTTTTTAGCGGTAAAAAACAACCCCTATTTCAATGCCCTCCAAGTCAAATACAGCTATGCCATTACGTGTCATAAATCACAGGGAGGGCAGTGGGATCGCGTCTTTGTGGAACAGCCTTATCTTAAGGAAGGGGTAAATAAAGAATACTTGCGTTGGCTTTACACCGCCATGACGCGGGCAAAAAATCGACTCTATTTACTGGGCTTTTCAAAGGAATATTTTGACCAGTAAAACCAACCAAAAAGGCATTTTTGTATCTTGAGTTTAGTAATGCCTGTTTAATCCTTTAAACTTATTATTTTTGACGCCTAAAAAACAACGACCATTGAAAATTATTGCCATGATTCCCGCGCGTTACGGCGCTTCAAGATTTCCTGGAAAACTCATGCAAGACTTGGGTGGTAAGCCCGTGATTGTCAGAACTTATGAGGCCGCAAAAGCCACTGGTTTGTTTGATGCTGTGTATGTGGTGACCGATAGCGATGTCATTTTTAAAGAAATAGAATGGCATGGTGGACAAGCCATCATGAGTCAGAAAGAACACGATTGCGGCACGGATCGCATTGCTGAGGCTGTGGCGGAGATGGATGTGGATATCGTGGTGAATGTACAAGGCGATGAGCCGTTTACCAGTAAAGAAGGTCTGTCTCAGGTTTTGAGTGTTTTTGATGCTCCTGATGCGGACCGAATTGATTTGGCGTCTTTGATGACCGAAATACAAGATTGGAGAGAAATCAGTGATCCCAACGCCGTAAAAGTTGTGGTGGATAAAGAAAATTACGCGCTTTATTTTTCACGCAGCCCGATTCCTTACCCGAGAGATAAAAATACAGCGGTCCAATACTTTAAGCACAAAGGTATCTATGCCTTTCGCAAACAAGCACTTTTAGATTTTTACAATCTCCCCATGACCATACTCGAGGCCACTGAAAAAATAGAGTGTATTCGATTTTTGGAATATGGGAAGCGCATAAAAATGGCTATTTCCAATACCCAAGGCATTGAAATCGATACGCCCGAAGATCTTGTTCGCGCCAATAAGGTGTTAAAAGAAGAAAAGCGTTTGCCGATAAATAACAAATACCGCAACTTCCCAATGGTCCCTAAAGTGGTTTACGGGAAGGGTTGTTTTGAACAACTGGCCAGTATTCTCGGGCCGCAACGCAAAGAAAAAGCGCCCTTCATCTATTTAGTGGATGATGTATTTCAAAATGATCAGGAGCTCATTCAGCGCATCCCATTACGTTTTAACGACAAGCTCATGTTCATCTCATCGTTTGAGGAGCCAAAAACCGAGCAAGTCGACGTTTTGGTAAAAAGCATAAAAACCGAATTTTCATATCGCCCCTCTGGGATCATTGGTATCGGTGGAGGGTCTATTTTAGATTTGGCCAAGGCAGTGGCCATTATGTTGACTAACAAAGGGCAAGCGAGTGAATATCAAGGTTGGGACCTTGTTAAGAACAAAGCAGTCTATCATGTGGGGATTCCAACCATTTCGGGAACTGGAGCCGAGGTTTCACGCACTACGGTGCTAACAGGGCCTGAGAAAAAATTGGGGATTAACAGTGATTTTACCCCCTTTGATCAGGTGGTTTTAGATCCAGAACTCACTACAGGTGTTCCCAAAGATCAGTGGTTCTATACAGGCATGGATTGCTTTATCCACTGCGTGGAATCCCTTAACGGTACGTTTTTGAACGAGTTCAGTAAGAGTTATGGAGAGAAAGCATACGATTTGTGTAAAGAAATCTTTTTGAATCCTGAGCTCGACGACGAAACTGCTCGAGAAAAACTCATGATGGCTTCATGGCATGGTGGCATGAGTATTGCCTATTCTCAAGTCGGCGTGGCGCACGCCATGAGTTATGGATTATCTTACGTCCTCGGGGTGAAACATGGTATCGGCAATTGTATTGTCTTTGATCACCTTATTGATTATTATCCATTTGATGTGGCTTTATTCAAAGAAATGAAACAGGCCCACGGTATTGAGCTGCCGCAAGGGATTTGTAAGGATTTGACTGAAAGCCAGATGGATACTATGGTTAAAATCGCCTTGAGTTTGGTGCCCTTATGGGAAAACGCCCTTGGACCGGATTGGGAATTAAAAATTAATGCGGATAAATTAAAGGCGCTTTACGCTAAAATGTAATTGATTCATGCGATTTTTAGCCAAGATTATTTTTAGTAAGATATTGGGATGGACCCTCCATGGTGCCATAGATCCCAGCATAAAGAAATGTGTGATCATCGTGGTACCCCACACCAGTTCCTATGATTTTATCATGGGGCTTTTGATCCGTAGTTTATTGCGCTTACGTATCAATTATTTAGGGAAAAAAGAATTGTTTACTTGGCCCATAGGATACTATTTTCGATGGACTGGTGGCGCGCCTTTAGATCGTACTCCAGGTCAAAATAAAGTGGAAAGTATTGCCAAATTGTTTGATCAACATAAGACTTTTCGCTTGGCATTATCTCCGGAAGGCACGCGAAAGAAAGTGGATCAATGGAAAACGGGATTTTATTATATCGCCACTATGGCTCAAGTTCCGATTATTCCCATCGCCTTGGATTATGGCAAGAAGGAAGTACGTATTGGCGGTGTTTTTCAACCCACGGGTTCAATCGAAAATGACCTCCCGATCTTGGAAAAGCATTTTATGGGTGCTGTGGGCTATATCCCAGAATATTCCTGGACAAAAGACGCTTAATCTTCTGATTCACTCATGGTGTGGTAGACGTTTTGCACATCATCGTCTTCCTCAATTTTTTCTAGAAGTTTTTCCACGTCGGCCACTTGCTCGGGCGTTAGTGTTTTGGTCACTTGAGGAATACGTTCAAACCCGGACGAAAGAATCTCTAAACTATTGTTTTCTAGATAATTTTGAATCGCGCCAAAGCTTTCAAAGGGAGCGTAAATCATACAGCCGTCTTCATCTTGAAAAATTTCCTCAACACCAAAATCGATGAGTTCAAGTTCAAGTTCTTCCATATCCATTTCCCCAGAATTTATGCGGAAATTACAGACATGGTCAAACATGAACACCACCGAACCTGAGGTGCCAAGACTGCCGTCACATTTATTAAAATAAGAGCGGATGTTGGCTACGGTTCGCGTGTTGTTATCGGTGGCCGTTTCTACCAATACTGCGATACCATGAGGGGCATAGCCTTCAAAAACCACTTCTTTATAATCCCCTTGGTTTTTATCGGAGGCGCGTTTGATCGCACGTTCAACATTATCCTTGGGCATGTTTACTGCCTTTGCATTTTGAATTACCGCACGCAGACGTGCATTCCCGTCTGGATCTGGCCCACCTTCTTTTACAGCCATTACAATATCCTTACCGATACGCGTAAAGGCTTTACTCATCGCTGACCAGCGCTTCATTTTACGCGCTTTTCTAAATTCAAATGCTCTTCCCATGGTTTAAGTATTTAGGCAAAAATAAAAATTACTGCGCAGCGATAAAACTTGGATTGAAAAAATAATTAACCTTATTTCTGCGCGCTAACATATTATGAATTGAGGAGGGATTTAGTCGTCTCAATATGACTCAATGTACCCTGAGTAATGACTTCTTGAATACTGATTTGCAAATGACTCGGCCATTTTTCTTCAGAACTCATCAGAGCCAAATAAGTCTCTTTGTTAGAATTGTACACGTGTGTTAGTCTCGGGCGATCACGCCCTAATAGGCTGCAAATCTCAGTGACTAAATCGATGTGATGGATCAGATCTGTACTGGCGCAGTGCAGGATGCCGCAGGCTTTTCGGTTGATCAAATAATGCAGTTGTTTGACTACCATATCTCTGGTGGTGGCACTGACAATAAGGTTTGGAAAAACTTCAATGGGCTCATCTTGAGCCAATTTCATTTTGATGTCTTGAACTACAGGGCTATTGATTCCAATGACCATGGCCAGCCGTGCAATAAGCCATTGTTCGTCCGGTAATTTTTGGATGAGTCGTTCCAGGTCGATAAAATACTTACCGGTTTGGGTAAGACTTTGTTGTCGATGCTTTGGCTGAGAGGGGTGTTGATCTACTGCGTCAAAAACCATTACATTAGACAGTAGCGTGATGTGGGTTTTATGGACATAGGCGTATTGAACCAATTCCTCCATGGCCGCCAAACCGGCCTCATGGGCGCTCCACATACTCACAATGACATGTGAGGGGGCAAGGGACTCCAAAATCGGGGTTAGCGAGTCTTTAGCGCTGTTATAGTTGTAAAAAGCCCCATGATTTTCCCAAAAATCATCAGGGTGGCAGAACGTTCCAAACGCTTCATAAAAAGACTGAAATTCGCGGTACAGCGCTCTTCCTAGATAACCACTGCCTCCGATAATCAGAATCCGTTCTATGGATTTTTTACGCTTGGGCACTGGGCTTAGGCCTTTTTGTAAAAGGGAAGTTTTACGACTTTAGCCGGCAATTGTTTTTGACGGATACTGATATAGATGGTTTGGTCCAAAGCATTATGGGGTACCTCAACATAGCCAAGCCCAATCCCTTTATTGAGCGAGGGCGACATGGTTCCACTGGTCACCCGACCGATTTCTGTGCCATCTTCTTTGACAATAGGGTAGCCGTGTCTGGGAATCCCGCGCTCTAAGAGCTCAAAGGCGCATAATTTAACCTTTGGCCCTTCTTCTTTTTCTTGAGCAATAGCGGCACTGTTGATAAATTCCTTGGTGAATTTTGTGATCCATCCCAGTCCTGCTTGTATTGGAGAAGTGGTATCGTCAATATCATTTCCGTAAAGACAGTAACCCATTTCAAGGCGGAGGGTGTCCCTGGCGGCCAGTCCAATAGGTTGAATGCCGTGCTCGGCTCCGGCCTCAAAAAGTGCGTTCCAAACAGCTTCCACTTGGCGATTAGCACAATAAAGCTCAAATCCACCACTTCCGGTATAGCCTGTATTACTGATGATCACATCACTTTGTCCCGCGATGCGTCCTGTGCTGAAGCGGTAGAATTTTATTTCGTTTAAGTCAGTATCGGTTAACTTTTGCACAACCGCTTGGGCCATGGGTCCTTGGACCGCCAAAAGAGAAAAGTCATCAGAACGATTTTCGAGTATCGCGCCCATGGTATTATGGGCATTGATCCAAGCCCAGTCCTTTTCTATGTTCGAGGCATTAACTACAAGCATATAATGGTCTAAGCTAAATCGATAGATAATTAAATCGTCCACAATACCTCCATTTTCGTTGGGCATACATGAATATTGGGCCTGTCCATCGCTCATCGCTGCGGCATCGTTGCTGCTTATTTTTTGAATAAGTGCCAAAGCATTTGGACCACTCACAAAAAATTCACCCATGTGTGAAACATCAAAAACGCCTACTGCTTCTCGAACACACTGGTGCTCTTGGTTGACGCCTTGATAGGATACAGGCATATTGAACCCTGCAAAAGGAACCATTTTGGCGCCAAGGGCTTGATGGACATGGGTAAGGGCAGTTTGCTTCATAGAAATGCGGTTCATATTGAGGCGTAAAGTTAGTAAAACCGACCCTTTTTATTCGCTTGTCAGTTTAATGTTTTTATCACTAAATTGCCCCCATGAATCCTGTCCATTATATCAGTTCAGAGCCTCTTTCGCTCTCTAGGGTAGACACTTTGCTTTCACAGGGATTTACTCTGGAGTTAAGCGAAGATGCCGCAAAGCGCATTGACCACAATTATGTTTATCTGCACCAAAAAATTGATCAAAACACCACGCCCATTTACGGCATCAATACAGGTTTTGGATCGCTTTGCGATACAGCAGTAGCTCCTGAGCACCTGGCGCAATTGCAAACCAATTTGGTGCGTTCGCACGCCTGTGGTATGGGTGAGGAGGTCCCCTGTGAAATCGTCCAACTCATGCTACTGCTCAAAATTCAGTCCCTGAGTTACGGCTACAGCGGAGTGGCTTTGAGCACGGTGCAGCGCCTAGTAGATTTTTATAATCACGGAATTTACCCTGTGGTTTATCAGCAGGGCAGTCTCGGGGCTTCAGGCGATCTCGCTCCATTGGCCCATATTTCTTTAGCCTTAATTGGTGAGGGCCAGGTTTATTATCAGGAACAAAAAATAAGCACCCAAGAGTTACACCAAAAATTAGGATGGACCCCGATTACCCTCCAGGCAAAAGAGGGGCTGGCCTTACTCAATGGAACGCAATTTATGAGCGCTTACGGGGTATATGGAACAATAAAAGCCAAAAGACTTTCCTATTGGGCAGATCTTATCGCGGCCTTATCCCTAGAGGCTTTTAATTGTAACGAGCAGCCATTTAACCCTCTGGTGCACTATATAAGACCCCATCAAGGGCAAATACAAACCGCTGAACGCATTCTTGAGTTTTTACAGGGTAGCGATTTAGGGCAACAACCCGATAAAAAAGTACAGGATCCATATTCGTTTAGATGTATTCCACAAGTCCATGGAGCGACCAAGGACACACTAAAATTTGTGGCACAAACCATGATTACAGAAATCAATTCTGTAACCGATAATCCAAACGTTTTTGCCCAGGAAGATGTGGTGATTTCTGCAGGGAATTTTCACGGACAGCCTTTGGCCTTGGCCTTGGATTACCTAGGGATTGCTTGCGCTGAATTGGCCAATATTTCTGAGCGTCGCACTTATCAATTAATTTCTGGACAGCGCGGTTTACCGGCCTTTTTGGTAGCGCATCCAGGGCTCAATAGTGGACTCATGATTGCTCAATATACTGCGGCCAGTATCGTAAGTCAAAACAAACAAATGGCGAGTCCTGCCTCGGTCGATTCAATTGTTTCCTCAAACGGACAAGAAGATCATGTGAGTATGGGGGCTAATGCCGCTACAAAATCATTTAAAATTTTAGACAATGTTAGCTCGGTTTTAGCCATTGAGCTGATGACTGCTGTTCAAGCCCTTGAATTTCGAAAGAATCGAAGCATGAGTGAATTTTTGACTCAGGTAGTCCGCGCCTTGCGTAAAGAAATCCTGCCCCTTGAGGAGGATAGGATTTTACATGATGACATGATGGCCGCCAAAAGATTCATAGAAACTTTTTCTATGGACTCAGAACTAATCGACCTTTAATTCATCATTTGATGCACTTTTTACCGCTTAATAGACCCCTTAAAATAAAGTTAGTTCAGCGTTCTCGATGGAGTGTTCTTTTTGGGATCAGCCTTTTAGTTTGGGTCGGGTTTAACAGTGCGGTATACGGCCAAGATTATAAGCCACTTTTGGACAATACCAACGAGTGGCACGTAACCAATTGCTATTTCGGATGTTTAACCGATGTTTATTTTACAGACGGAGACACCATAGTCGAAGGAAATAATTACAAGATCCTTGATGGATTCCATTATATCTCGCGAAGTTTTTTATTGCGTGAAGAGGTTTCAAATCAGCGGGTTTATTTGCGAAAACTCAGTGGAAACGGCAGCGGCCAGGAATACCTCTTATATGATTTCAGTCTGCAAGAGGGGGACACCTTTGAAATGTTTAACCCGATAAGCCCATTTCCTGAAAATGCTGGCAATTTTGTCGTGGACAGTATAAGAATACGTCCACTCGAAGATGGCATGGACTACAGACATTATTATTTTAGTCCGGCCCCTACGAATAACGTCAGTGATAACACCTGCATATGGGTAGAAGGGGTAGGCTCTTTGTCCATTATCAACGCTCCGAGCGGTTTCCCGGATATCAATGGAGCAGGACACCTGAGTTGTTTTTTTAAGGATGGCGATTTGTTTTACACCAATTTAGATTCCATTGCGGGTTGCAGTCCTATATTAAGCAATCGACCGCCCTTATTGGCCTTAAAACCTCAATTAGTGGTCGACTCTAAGCAACAATTAATTCATTTGAAATCCAGATTAGCCTTTGATGCCATACAGGTGTATTCTCTTACAGGCCAAATAATCGCTGAGCAATGGATCGCTCAAAACACGGCGTACAATTTGCCGC
>RFXU01000340.1 GCA_009921505.1 Flavobacteriaceae bacterium | reverse complement strand
TTTCCATCATGCGGGATGTGGCAACGCCGACCGCCAAATTCCGCCAGCTACTGCGGGAGATCAGCCTCTTGCTTGCTTACGAGGTCTGCCGTGATCTTGAACTCGAGGAAGTCGATATCCAGACACCTCTTGAAATGGCAAGGCTGCCCAAGCTTGAGGGCAAGAAACTTTGTTTTATTTCCATTCTTCGGGCGGGCAACGGGCTTCTTGACGGCATGCTTGATCTGGTGCCGTCAGCCCGGGTCGGGCATGTGGGGCTATACCGGGATCCGAAGACGCTGGTGCCGGTGGAATATTACCTCAAGCTTCCCGAAAGTCTTGATGAGCGTGTCTCTGTTGTGGTGGATCCGATGCTGGCCACGGGGAATTCTGCCGCCGCTGGGGTACAGCGGATCAAGGATGCGGGCGCCAAGAGGATCAAGTTTGTCTGTCTTCTGGCGGCCCCGGAAGGGATCGCGTCCTTCTCGGCTGAGCACCCGGATGTGCCGATCTTCACCGCCGCTATCGACCGTGAGCTCAACGATCACGGCTATATTCTCCCCGGCCTTGGCGATGCCGGCGACCGGATGTACGGCACGAAATAGGAAGGTTGGGGTATACGGGGATTTTGGTGGTGTTTGACGCGCAAGAAGTGGCAATGAAACGATTTGCTTGCTGTTTTCTTCCATATAATTAGTTCAAAGATATCCCCTTTGGGGTCTTCTATAGATCAGCACTCTGGTGATTGAGGGCCTATAGCAACGATCAAATCGCTACCTCGATACAAAGGATTAATTCATCTAGTAAAGCAATGTGTGTCGTGTTTTCTTGCCACTTTCCTAAAACCGTGTTTATTCATAGTTTTATAGAAATGATTTACCCCTTGAGTTCCATATATCTTTGGATGAAGCTCAACAACAATTGTTTTGACGGATTTAAAATTTGACGCGGTAAGATAATTTAATTCTGCCCCTTCAATATCGCAAAAAATTACTGTTGGTGAATAATCATCAATTACTTGTTGGCAACTTAATGTACTAACTTCAACTTCCGTGAAGTCATCTCTACCTTCAGGTTTTGTAAAAGAACTCAATATGTAATCGTTTAGCGCATAGAATTTAATTTTTGAATTATCTCCTAGCGCTATGTTTCTAACTGTAATTTCCATTTCATTAATTTTAAATAAATCCGTTAGGTAAGGGATCAATTTCGGATTAGCCTCAAAACAAATATGTTTGCGGGGCTTCGCAAATTTATTAATGCGTGCCGCTGCTATTCCGAGGCCTGCGCCAAATTCAACAACAATATCTTCATTCTTTATGTATTTTTTTGCGGCAAAGATTTCTTCCATTTCAACAGCACCAGCAGCAATTGCTAAAAATCGCTTTCGGTCCATAAAATCACTATTGAAAGGAAATATAACACCATCACAATTTGCATATTCTGCATTAATTACTGATCTAAGATTGGTCAAATTTCCTTTAATGCCAGGAAAAATCCTCACTAAAAAAGCTAACCATTTTGGCATACGGTAAATCATTAATTTTTATCTTCTAATTAAAAAAATAAATGTACCCAATATTTTAAATCATGAATAATAATTCATTCTT
>RFXU01000339.1 GCA_009921505.1 Flavobacteriaceae bacterium | reverse complement strand
TAGTCATATCCATCATATTTGAAAAGCACTCCAAATTGTCCAAAAGTTCGGTTCAACAATGCAGTTGCGACCTCATATAAAGGAATTCGATATATCCTCTATGACCCTGATTTTATGAACACCTTAAACTATGGCAATAATTGGGGTAATTTATTTATTCTAGCGCATGAGGTTGGTCATCATATTAATGGGCATAGCTTAGATTTAGTTCTTTATGCCGCTGATGCGGTTGAGTCCGTTTCACTTGCTCAAAGCAGGCAGCAGGAGTTAGAGGCAGATGAGTTTGCAGGCTTTGTGCTAGCGAGACTAGGAGGTCCTATTTCATCTGCCAATGAGGTGATATCGAAAATATCTAAAGATTCGGATGACAGCTATAATACTCATCCCTCAAGAGATAAAAGGTTAAAAGCTACTGCAAAAGGATATAATAACGCAAGCATTAATAATAACTCCAAACCTAATGAACTTATAATTTTTGAGGGTGTATTAACATCTAAAGAGGCTATTGATATTTATCAAAATGGTGAAAAAAGTGAGTTAGAAGGAAATTTATATGATGCAATTAGTTTTTATTCTAAATCAGCAAAACTAAATTATATATTCTCATTTTTTAAAATGGCGATGGTAAAGCTCAGTTTAGGCGATGAAAACGGAGCGCTAAATGATTTGAATTTATATATAAATAATGGAGGAAAATATCCTTGGGCCTTTAACGAAAGAGCAAGAATATATTACAATAAGGGACTCTATATAGAGGCACTAAATGACTATAAATCTGTTTTATATTATGACCCTAATGGAGAATTTGTAAGCAACCCATATTACTCAATAGGTCATTGCCGAGCATCTTTAGGTGATATGGATGGAGCGTGTAAAGAATGGAAGATAGCATCTGAAAAGGGAAATAAATTTGCTGCGAACGATATACTTAAATATTGCCATTAAACCATAGGCATATCCTCCTCTGTAAGTTCAGCCGCTTCTAATTCTAATTAGGTTTTATTTACAGAATGGACTAAATGTGGGCTAAATCAATAAAAAACAAACCCTAATCACTTGATATTTAGTGGTTAGGGTTTTTAATATGTGGAGAAGATGGGACTCGAACCCACGACCTCTTGACTGCCAGTCAAGCACTCTAGCCAGCTGAGCTACATCCCCGTAAAGTGTCTGCGAAAATAATAAAAATTCTCGAGTTACAAGGATAAGCCTTTAGTTTCCTGATTTGATAATTATCATTTAGCCACGAATTAAAATAGTGGGATCATTTTGTAGTTTAGCAACATGATTCGACCCGCACGAGACAATGATGTTAAGGTGCTCCTGGCCCTCACCAGAGCCTGTGGAGCGCATATGATTAACCAAGGCATTTTCCAATGGAACGAACACTACCCGAGCCTTGAGGCTTTTGTCTCCGACTTTAACCGCAATGCATTGTGGGTGTATGACATTAATGGACATCCCGTGGGCTGTGTTTCATTTTACACCGAAATGGACCCTGAATACGAGAGTACCCCATGGATTACACCAAACACCAAACATCTCTATGTCCATCGTCTCGCGGTGCATCCTGATCATCAAAAGAAAAA
>RFXU01000338.1 GCA_009921505.1 Flavobacteriaceae bacterium | reverse complement strand
ATCTTCGAACCCATTTTGACGACAAGACCACCGATAAGTTTCTCATCGACGGTCGCGCTAATTTTCACCGATTTACCGACACTGGACGCCAGCGCTTTTGCCAGCTTGTCTGCCTGTGTCTTGGTCAACGCTTTGGCGCTGGTAACCTCGGCGGTGACTTCACCCTTGTCCTCGGCGATAGCAGCCCGCAGGGCCTGCACCAACTGGGGAAGGATGTACAAGCGGCGCTTGTTCGACATAAGCGCCAGAACATTCGACACGATGGTCGAAAGCCCCATTTTTTTGGCCAGCGCCGCGATGGCGCCTGCCTGTTCGTCGCGGCTGTAAACCGGCGAAGAGATCAGCGCGCGGAAATCTGCGCTGTCTGCCAATGCCGCTTCCAGCGCGTCAAGGTCGGTTTCAACCTTGGCGACAGCTTTGTCTTCTTTGGCCAACTCAAAAACGGCCTTGGCATAGCGTGCTGCAATGCCCATGGAAATCGAAGCTGGTTCGGACACGTCCACCCTTCCGATTGTCTGGCCCCGGTCGTTGGCCCAAGGGCCGCCGGGGGCGTTTGATCACCCTGAGTACGTCAAGGCATAGAAATTCGGCGTGGGTGTAGCAGAGCATTCCCCACCTAGCAACCTGCTAGAAAACTTTAGCATACAATAGAATACAACGTGTTTTCATATGCTTAGCCCAGGTGCGACCCTTTGCGCGCAAAAAGCTTAAAATTTTTAAGACTAGTGTGGTACGTGGTGATAAAGAATTATCAATAGGAAAAATTGAAGTTATTAATTTAAAAGAGTTGGTTGTCCAATGCGTTGACAAGGCGATATCAGTACTTGAGGTGCAACAAGAAGGGAAAAAAAGACTTTCGATTCAAGATTTTCTAATAGGGTCAAATATTAAAAGTGGTGATCATTTTTCTTAGTATGATAGTTCGTAAAGTTATCTATTCAATACTAAATCTTTTTGACCTTCATAAAGAAAAAATTCCTAACCTTATCCTCCAAAAATTTAAAAAATACCCTCATCTTTCTAGAAAAGATAAACACAGGATACGTGCTTGTATAAATGAAATCATCCGTTACTTGGGTTTAATTGATCATTTAATTGAATTAGGATCAGAAAGAAAAATCAAGTATGTCAATCCTAAAATTAGAAATGTGCTAAGACTAGGCATTTATGAACTTATTTTTGATGATATAACTCCTGAATTCGCAGCTATCCACTCAAATGTAGAATTAGCAAAAAAAAATATTAATAAAAGGTCTTCATCTATGGTTAACGCTGTAATGAGGAATATCCAAAGGCTTAGTCAAAAAAATAGCAATTTGAAAATGTCATTGATTATAGACAATATAGACTTAGCATATCCAAAATGGCTTTTGAAAAAATGGGAAGATGAATTTGGTAAGAATGTAACAAAAGATCTTTGTGCTGAATTTCTAAATGAAAAAAATATGTTTATAAGATTGGATATTGATCGTTGCAGTGTTGAAAAAATGCTTTCTGTTTTGAGTCATAGTAATATAAAAGTCACTCAACACAAACACTTCAAACTATTTTTCAAAGTAGTTTCTAATCAAAAAAATATTATAGATAATA
>RFXU01000337.1 GCA_009921505.1 Flavobacteriaceae bacterium | reverse complement strand
ATTATTGCTTCTGGATGGTCGGGCCATATAGACTTCCTCAGCACTAAAGTGCGAATTTGCGTTTTCCTGAAAAAACTCAAGGACTTTCATGCGAGGCGCCGTGACTTTTAAGCCGATTTCACGGAGGTCGGTGGGGGAAGCGTTCTGGCTCATACGGTTTGGCTCGATCGGCAGGTTTGGGCGCTAAAATCAGATACTTAATGATACGTTGAACTGTTGACCCATGCAGATTAGCATTTTTACTTGCCGCAAGCCAAATCGAGCTTTTGCATCACGGATGTTGATCGTGCTGTGCGTTTGTTTTGGTTTAGGAGCGTGCACTTCAGCCGTTGATAATACCCAGCGAGCTTGGATGAACAGTATTTTTCAGCCATATGTTCCGGATGTGGTTCAAGGCAACTTTATTTCCAGCGAGCAATACGCTCAGCTAAAAGTTGGAATGAGTCGTGAGCAGGTACGTCAAATTATGGGTACACCATTACTCGCTAGTTATTTTCACGCAAATCGCTGGGATTATGTGTTTGAGTTTAAGCGTGAGGGTCAGACGATTGGTAAAGAGCGTCGCGTAACTTTATTTTTTGAAGGTGACAAACTCATTAAATTTGATGGCGATGCTCTGCCTACTGAAGTCGAGCTTGTGGCGGAGATTGATAATTATGCGCGGGAGAGACGTAGCTTTTGGGATGTTGTAACCGGAAAAAATAAGCCACCGAAGCCTGTGAAGAGGGCGCCTCCTGAAGTGATGGTGATTAGCCAGCCCAATAACTTGCCTAACCCAACACCACAACCCGATGTGGTGGTTACCCCTGTTAAAAATTAATCAGAGAACTAGCGATGCCAATGAAATTTGCAGTTGCGGGAGCGACCGGAAAAATGGGCAAAATGCTCATCGAGACGATTCTGAGATCGCCCAATGCTCAATTAACGGGCGCCCTTGAGCATCCTGCATCTCCCCTATTGGGAACGGATGCGGGTGCTTTTTTAGGTCAACAAACCAATGTCCTAATTACGGATGATTTAGCGAAGGGTTTGGCGGGTGCAGAGTATTTAATTGATTTCACGCGTCCTGAGGGAACCTTGCTGCACCTTGAGGCCGCAAAGCGTGCGGGTGTCAAAATGATTGTTGAGGAAGAAGTAAAAAATGCAGACCTTTTAACAGAGGGTGTATTTGATGTTTTCAAACGTGCCGCAAGAAAAGTTGTCAACTGGTTTAAAAGTTTCTTCAAAAAGATAAAAAGAATAATTGGAAAATCATGGGAAGCTCTTATCAAATTCATGGGATTTGAACCAGAGGTAGAGTTTAATAACAATGTCAAGTTTTGATTTATTATTTGAAAACAAAGCAGGAAAGTTTGCCGAAGTTGAAATACTTAAAAAGGCAGATGATGTTCATAAAACATTTAAAGAAGATTTAAGAAACTTGTTTTCAAATAATGATGCGTTTGCGAATGCATTTACTTATGAGGCGATGACAGGTAAGGTCAAGTTTGACAATAGTGACGGAACTGCTGATTACTTTCTCGTAACTGATTATTCTGGAAATGCACAGGGTCATAAAGTTACCTCTATGACTGATGCATATGTAAAGAA
>RFXU01000336.1 GCA_009921505.1 Flavobacteriaceae bacterium | reverse complement strand
TTAGAGGACATATTCTTGACAAAACTGTCTTTGCGGTTGGCCCGAACTCCAGTGACTAGAGCATGGGTTTCTGCATGGGCCAAAAGGGAATTAAAATCCTCTGGGTCAGTCTGAAGATCACTATCGATATAGCCCACCCAAGGTGTGGTCGCCGTATCAAAACCAGCTTTAATGGCTGCACTCAACCCACAATTTTTCACAAAGCTCAGGTAGCTAAAGTCAGTGTTGCGCTGACATATTTCTTTCATCATCGCAAGACTCTCATCGGTAGAACCGTCGTTGACCAAGAGAACACATGCGGGTTTTACCGCAATGGCGAGATACTTTAATAATTCCTTTTCTAGGCGTTGTAGGTTGTCCTGCTCATTGTATACAGGAACGATTATGGTCAGCGCGTAGTTCATTTTTGTCAGGCGTTTGGTGCAAAAGTAATTCTTTATCAGGAATAAAAAGGGAAACCTAAAAAAGTGGTTTCTTTGCAAGAGAATAAATTACCCATGAAAATACTGGTCACAGGGGCTGCTGGATTTATCGGCTCACATACTGCAGAACGACTCCAAGCTATGGGGCATGAAGTGATAGGGTGGGATAACTTCTCAAATTATTATGATGTTGCCTTAAAGGAGCACACGGCAAAAGCTCTTGAAGCACAGGGGGTCATCATGCATCGTGTGGATCTTGTAAAAGATGATTTGCGGGCAATTTGGCCTGAGGGTGTAGCGTATATTTTTCACTTTGCTGCCCAACCCGGGATATCGCAATCGAGCACGTTTGAGGCTTATTTAGACAATAATTTTGTGGGGACTCAGCGTATCCTCTCCGTTTTAGAACTACTGGATCAACCGCCGTATATGGTCAATATTGCGACCTCTTCCGTTTATGGTCTTGTGGCGACCAAAGATGAGTCATCAGCGCCAGAACCAGCCTCTTGGTATGGGGTCACAAAATTAGCCGCCGAACAACTGGTTTTGGCCTATGTGCGTCGCGGGTTTATAAATGGAACTTCACTGCGTCTTTATTCAGTTTATGGTCCAAGAGAGCGCCCAGATAAGTTGTATACTAGACTCATTGATTGTGGGCTAAATCAAAAAGAATTTACCCTTTACCAGGGCAGCGAGCAGCACAGAAGAAGTTTTACTTATGTCGGGGATATCGTTTCAGGTATTGTGTCGGTAATGGAGGCCGCTCAGGCGTGCAGTGGCGAGATCATTAATTTAGGTTCAGACCGCGAGCACAGCACAGGTGAGGGCATTGAAACCGTAGAGCGTTTGCTGGGTCGGACAATTATCAAAAAAATAATGCCTCCAAGACCTGGAGATCAAGACCGGACCCTGGCCGTTATCGATAAGGCTCAACGTTTATTGGGTTATACCCCACAAACCAGTCTTGAAGAAGGCTTAAAGGCGCAAATTGAGTGGTTTAAGTCTTTGTCCTAAGCGCCGCTTTTAAAAGTATTTCTGCCGCGTCTACCGGCGTTATTTTATCTTCAGATACTTGTTCTTTGAGTTGCTCCCATTGATCGATAACCTCAGGCTGTAATAATAAGGTTTCTCGGAGCGATTCAATCACTGTTTTTTCCAACCAACTTAA
>RFXU01000335.1 GCA_009921505.1 Flavobacteriaceae bacterium | reverse complement strand
ATGTACCGCTCTATTGTATGTGGGGTTGGTGCTATAACTTCAACAAAATAGCAAGGTTGCTGAACGTTAACATATAATTTGGGAGTATAAAATGTCGAAAATTCTACCAATGATGGGATTCTTAGTGGCTTTATTTTGTGGTTCGCAAAGTTATGCGAACTCAAATGTTGTAGTCCTGAATAATACTGGCCAGCAAATTAAAGTAGGTGGGCATGTGATAGACCACAAAAAAATGCATGTAAGTTCCTACACTGCAAATATTGAACTGCTCGATGGCAGGACAGTCCACCTGCATGACACTGGAAAGAAATGTAAAGACGGAAAATGGAAGTATTCTGTTAATGGAGCTGACATTTTTAGCGACCCCGCACAATGTACTCACCTTGGTTGGGGAGCAATTGGCTGTCAGGCTGCAGTTGTCCAATTAGTTGATGGTTACAAAGTGCGAATAGATATGAGTGACAGCAACAAATGCACTGGTGAATGGATCAAAGAAAATGAGGGCATAATCGAGGATGTAATGCAGGCAATTACAGCGATAATGCTAGTTACTTTGGCGCCCGAATTTGTCGAATTGGATGCGGAGGAAATGCAAGTGGCGCTTCAAGCAGCGTTCAAAAAACAAGCGAAAAAATTGGTGAAAAAAATTGCAAAGGATGAACTTGAAACGCTTATAGATTCTGAGATTTTCAGCGCTAAATCGATGGCTTATTATGCAGGTGTTCAGGCCAAAAAAGCTATCGAAGCAAACGATAAAGAAATTGCTGATCGTATTCTTCGCAAGATTCAGTTTGTGTCTGCATGCGTGATCGCAGGTGCTAAATGGCATAGCAATAAACCTTTCGAAAAACATGGCAATGCCTGTTCAACTTAGGGCATACTATTTAGTAGCACATTGAAACGTTGGGTTACCACTAACCAAGATTTGCCCCGCATACGCAGGGCATTTCTAACCTTTTTTCTCGTATCGCATGTCCTTTGGCCTTCCTATAATACTTGATATGGTTGGTCTGGACCAAAGAAGGATTATTAACATGCGCAAAGCCACATTATTAACCATACGTAAAGCTGCATTATTAAGTTCGATTTCTATACTTTTGGGCTGCAGTGTAGGTGAAATAGCCACTATCGAAAGCGTAAAAGATGGTACGTCTATAATCTCTAAAACCGCAGCCAATAAAGGAATGGTTATCCATAAAATAGGCGAGAATGTTGTTGTCTGTGATAGTATGTCTAGCGATTCTACGACCAATACCTCCTTCGATACCTCCTTCAGCTTAGTGAGCGGCTCCAAGGACGAGACGCAAGATGGAGTTAACGAGACGGAACTGACTGGACGGACGCCACAACTACTTGGGCTAAGAGATTCTATGTACTCCGCATGTTTAATGTATGTAAGCGGTGCGCTCAATAAAAACGAGTACAGTTTGCTCGCATCAAAATTGCTTTTAAAGTATGCTGATAATTTTTCATCACTAACACCAACTTCATATGAATTAAAAATCCACCAAAATGTTCAGCAGAGCGGCGATGATAAGAGTGGCAATGATGACAATAATGATAATGATAATGATAATGATAATAATGATAATAATGATAATGATAATGATAA
>RFXU01000334.1 GCA_009921505.1 Flavobacteriaceae bacterium | reverse complement strand
AAGGTTCTTTGTTCGTCTCATTGGCACTTCGGAAAATAAAGGTGCTAGTGAGTTTCTAAAATGCCATTGTCCAACGTACTGAGACTGCAGTTTGTTTAATGGGAGAGGCTGCCGGCTTATCGACCCATGGTAGGCCAGTACCGCAGTGAAATTCTCGAAAAAGATCATCCACACAGGGCCATTCAATTACTTCGCCACCGATCTTGATTAAATTATCAACGCCCAATTCGATTTTCCGATTGCCATTGATATTGACTACGTGGACGCCAACCTTAATCACAGGATCTACGGAATACAATTTACTCTCGTATCCTAAATCTAAAAACCAAGGAAGCTTCAAAGTGGTTGAAGATGACCACGGAAATAGTAGAAACCCGCTGACGTTCAATTCTATGCTTTCAGATTTGTAGTATTTACTGGCGTCGTGAAAATCACCATTCAATGCCTCAAAATAACCGGAATACGGCCTAGTATAAACATGCGTATTGCTCGCCTTGAATGGGTACAAAATCACGTCACCGAAAGCGTAAGTTTTCAGAGAAAGAAATAGAAATATTAGTATAGCAGATCTAGTGTGCACAGATTAGTACGTTGGATACTCTAATGGGCTGGGGCGGGGTGTTAAGCTTTCTACATCAGGATCATCTCTCGGATCAACTGCCTCACAGCCAAAAGAAAATAAAGTTAAGCACATTATAAATAAAAACCGAGTTAACACTCAAACTTACTCCTTATTTTGGAACTACATTTCCAATTGGACTTAAGGCACCTAGAACATTTAATTCCCCATGTCCGTAAATTTCGTCGACACCCTCGGCACCCAAGTCAGTGGCTGTTTGCAACAAGACTTGTTTTAGTTGTGGCGATGTAAGATTAGGAAATTTGTGGCGCACTAGCGCTGCTGCACCGGTAACTCTTGGAGCAGCAAAAGATGTTCCGGCGGCATCCCCATATGTAACTACATCATCATGCGCTACTATAAAGTCATTTTTTAAATCTCCGGCAATAATTGAATAATTTGCCATCGCATTACTTCCATCAGCTAACGAGCCAACAATAATGGTATTTTCTCCAGCCGTTTTACCCGCGTCTCTTAAAGCCTTGATTTTTGCCTGCTCTAACGAGCAGTATTCTGAACGTTTACTCGCGCAGTAAAATCCCGAATTTCCGGCTGCGTATATTATCAGTGCCTGTTTTGCGTTTTCTGCATTCTGATCGAAACTCTGAACAAGTGAAGCTACCTGTGCATCGAAATTTAAATTCTCTTGTCCAGTCGTTTGATCGAAGCGATCAATTCCCCAAGAAGCATTTATGATATGATAACCGTTGTCTTCAAAATATTGCAAAGCCTGATCAGCAGTGGCGGTTCGAGCCGTTCCTAACATGTCATTGTAATAGAAATTTGCCTCCGGTGCGACGCTTCCAATAATTAATGATACCCAATCCCCGTGTGTGTCTAATCGACCGTTATTATCGAAATCGTCTGCAACGCCTATTTTAACGTTCTTTCCCGTCCAGCCAGAACGCCAGGCACTCCGCGCATTTGTATCATTAGTTGCAACTAAATCATTTCCTGCGTTCAAAGTGGTATTTGCAATTCGCAAGGACGCATAATTCGCT
>RFXU01000333.1 GCA_009921505.1 Flavobacteriaceae bacterium | reverse complement strand
CAAATCTCTATTATTACTCACATATCTAGTATCTCCACCAGCTATTTGTATTTTGTGAATTAACACATTAGTTGTAGGTGTCCTAAACTCTAATGCTCCTTGTCCTTGGTTACCATCGGAATATAAATGTATTGCCGAACCACCATTACCATCTTTAACAATTAATCGAGTATCTTCATCTAAACCTTGAAATGTTAAATCCCCATTAACTGATACAGTAGTATCTAAAGGTACAACACCATCACCACCATAAATACCACTACCTGTATTACCTGTAACAACATTACCACTACTATCTATACCTAAATTAGCAACTGATGTTGTTCCACCTATTGTAGTTATATTAAGTGTTGTGGCAGTTAAACCACCATCTACAATGGTATCACTATCTATAAATGTGTCATACCCAGCATTACCAATAAACACTCTATCTTGATTATCCACACCAATTAGAGATACATTAGCATCAGCAACTGTTCTACCTTGTAAGAAATAAGAATTATCTCTTAAATTAATATGTCCGTTAAATACATTTATTGCTGAGTTTGATGTAATACTAGTTGCTGTTAACGTATTAAGTGTTGAATCACCTGTAACATCTAAATCACCATTTATTGTTAAACCACTCATTTGATTAATAGTAGTACTAAGTGAACCACCATTATCATCAGTTATCGTAAATGTATTATTATCATTATATGTAAACCCTGTGGTAGTTATACCCACATCAGTTCTGATAACTTCTTGTGGTGTGTCATTACCATTACCTAACCATAAATAATCTGTTGTTAAGTTTGGTAAACCAGCCGTTCTAGCGGTGTTAAATATAAATAATTGACCATCAGTTGTACCAACCTTTAATACCTTAGCAATTCTTTGTATTTGTGTATTTGTTCCTGATGGTCTAAATTTAGTTAATCCACCATCAGTTGTATTCATATATAATACATCATTAACCGCCCACGTCTCACCATTAGGGTTAATTGTCGATACCGTACTTGTTGTATCCACACCAACTAACTTACCAAAAGTGATTAAAGGATAAACACCAGCGTTATCAAAATCCTCACCTGTAAATCCAATTACTGGCATTGTTGATGCGGTTGTTGCGTTTGCTAACTCAACCTCATGTACATCATTATCAAAACCTGTAATATAAACTGGACAACCTTTATCTATTGTACCAGCAGTACCTTTTTTAGCCCATATTGTTACATTACCTGTTGATACGTATTCTTCACCAGTAACCCACTGATTATCCGCAACATCAAAGTAAAGTAACCTACCTTGATATGTATTGTCAGGTGTTGTAGGGATATTCGATGTTACATCATCTAAATCATTTAATGTTATACCACTAACACTACCATTAATTGTTGTTGCTGAAATAGTATCTACCACTAACGTACCATTAACAGTAAGTCCAGTTACATTATTTATTGTTGATGTTAAATCCCCCAATCCACCATTTTGTGATATTGTGAATGTATTAGCGTCATTATATGTGAATCCTGTAACATAATAGTTTTCAGTATGTCCTGTTGTATCTGATAATAAAGCTACCGTACCACTCTTATCTTGAAATAGAATATTTCTATTTGCTGTTAAAGGTTGTGTATTT
>RFXU01000332.1 GCA_009921505.1 Flavobacteriaceae bacterium | reverse complement strand
AAAGTATTACAAGTAGTACCCTGGTTCTCAAAACAAAAAAGGCCTTGCGGCCTTTATTTATTTGGACGGATTTTATAATATGTGATAATTATCAGGAATAGGATATTCGCCGAATAGTTAACTAGTAGCGGTAGATCCATTTTGGGCAGTACATAAGCAAATGTACATAGCTCACCCAAGCCCCATAAGCCAATAAAGCCCCAAGTTAATCCAGCCGAGGATTTTGTGCGCCAAGATTCCCAAGCCTGAGGCAAACCGCAAAATGCTAATAGCAAAGAACCGATCCAGCCGATATTATCCATGATATTTTTCCGATTCAGTTTGGATAATGAATGGCCTAGTATCTATTTCCGATTCCAAGCGCTTATCATTATATAAGTGTAAGACGAGAGCGATAATCCAAAGTGTTCGCATAGTGGATTATATAAGGGCCGGAGCCCTTATATTATGCAGCTTTAAAATGATCCTTGACCTGAAATTGTTTCCAGTTATACGGAACCATTTTCTCGCGCCAATCGCGTTTAGCAACAATGGCCTGCAAAATCGGCAATTCAAAATCCCGCGCATCTTCCAATGCGGTATGGGGTTCGGCTTTGAATTCGCCGTCGATAAACCCGCAAACGGATTCCGCAGTGGTGGAAAACGTCATATTATGGTATGCAGTGGGTTTGTTGAAAAGGTGGTTTTGCAAAACGAATTCACGATAGCGGCGAGAATTGCAAATATTACCAATAGCAGCTTGCCAAAGGCAGAATTTGCTAGAGAAACCCGTAACGTCAATACCAGTGTTCTTGCATTTGTCCAGATCAAATGCCAGATTATATGCAGTCAGAATCGGATCATATTTGCCGATTGCCTGATTGATCCAGCGATTAACAGCGGCAACCGATGCAAGCATACGCGAACCGGAATTCAGCATATCCGCATACATAGCCTTGCGACGATTCAGGCCTTCATAACCCCAGATATCATTTGCGGCCTTGTCGTGGAAAAGTTCGTGAGTGCCATAATGACCCGCAACCAGAACCGCGCATTGATTGTGGATTTTGCCTTGACGGTCAACGATGATGATACCGAGATCGGCCACAGTATTTTGCATCGTGGTTTCGGTATCGAGAATCGCGAAGAATTGTTTTTTTGCCATGCGTGGATTATATCACATATTACCGGGAACCGCCGGAATTCGCGGGTTGCTGCGTTTGCTGCGTCAACAGGGTTATTGTATCCAGAATCGGGGTCAAGTGCCGATTTTTGCGATTGAAAAAATCTATTGGGTCGATAGAAAAAATCAATCGCCAGCCGCTTGACGCGGCCGCAATTATACAAGTATAATTGGCGCGCCCAGAAACCAAAGTATTACAAGTAGTACCTTGGTTCGGGGATTTTATGTTTCACGTGAAACAGGGCAAATGCCCTATTATTTAGTGTCCCTGTTTTGAGGGAACATAAACGCCACGGATACCAAACCTGTCGCAAACCGCTTTCAGATATTGGACATTATCTTCGTAAAAAGTAAATTCAGCATCACGGAAAGGCTTAAGATTAAAAAACTTAGTCAGTCCTGCGATTTTGAGTTTACCGCCAGATGTATTATCACCATCAACACGGGAAATAATATAATC
>RFXU01000331.1 GCA_009921505.1 Flavobacteriaceae bacterium | reverse complement strand
ATCATGGATGGCAATGGGCGTTGGGCAAAAAACCAAGGCAAATTTCGGGTTTTTGGCCATGAACAGGGAGCAGAGTCGGTACGCGAAATTGTCGAAGCTTGTGCAGAACTCAATATCCCCAATTTAACTTTGTACGCCTTTTCAACAGAAAATTGGCGACGCCCAAAACTCGAAGTCCAGGCGCTAATGAAACTGCTTGTTAAAGCATTAGATAAAGAACTCCCCACACTACAGAAAAATGGGATTCGACTCAACGCAATTGGCAATTTAGACGCCCTGCCTGAAAAAGCCCGAAAAGACCTCAAATCAGTCATGGATCGCACAGCAGAAAACCGTCATATGACGCTGACTTTGGCCTTGAGTTATGGTTCGCGAGAAGAAATCACAAAAACAATTCAAGAGATTAGTCTCAAAGTTAAAAATAACCTAATTTCGCCGTCGGATATTAACGAATCCATTATTAATAATCATCTTTACACCCGGGACTTACCCGATGTAGATTTATTGATTAGGACTAGTGGCGAACAGAGAATCAGCAATTTTTTGTTATGGCAAATAGCCTACGCAGAATTGCATTTTACAGAGACACTTTGGCCGGATTATACAAAGGCCCATTTGTACAACGCCATATTAGACTATCAAAATAGAGAACGAAGATTTGGAAAGACGAGCGAACAACTTAACGCCTAAGCACGCCAAAAATATATTCAAACAGCTCCTCCTTTGGGTGGGGCTTTGCTTATTTTGGTCCCCTTCTGTTTTGGCCCAGAAAAAAGAGCTCGATAGCGGTACCAAATACACCATTAGAAGTCTTAAAGTAACCGGGGCACAAAATTTCAACGAAAATACTGTTATCGCTTTTACGGGACTCAAGGTGGGAGATCAAATCTATATCCCCGGGGAGAAACTCAGCAGCATTACAAAAAAACTATGGGCCCAAAATCTCTTCAGTGACATTGCATTTTACGTCACCGATACCGAAGGGACTGATGTGGATTTAGAGCTCTACATCGTAGAATTACCCAAGTTAAACAAGGTCATCATTGATGGAGTGAGAAAAGGTCAGCGCACCGAGATCATCAATGATAATGAGCTTAAAGAAGGCACCAAGATCACTAAAAACTTGATCACCACCACCAAGAATCACATCATTAATAAGTACGCAGAACATGGTTTTCTCAATACTAATGTGATGATTACCACAATACCAGTCCTGGATTCCACCGGTACGGCGATAGCGCAAGACATGCGTATTTTAATTGATCGTGGCAAACGCGTCAAGGTCACCGAAATTAACTTTGAAGGAAATAAAGACTTAAGCGACGCTAAACTGCGCCGTTTTCTTAAAAATGTGAAGCGCAAAAATCCTCTGCGTGTTTGGAAAAAATCAAAATACACCGAGGCCCTTTTTGAAGAAGACAAAGCTAATTTGATTCAGAAATACAAAGAGAGTGGTTATCGAGATGCGCGCATCATTAAGGATACCTTGCGTGTTTTGAGTGATAAGGCTATTGCTTTGGACTTGACCATTGAAGAGGGTAAAAAGTACTACTTCGGAGACATTCGTTTCATCGGAAACAGTGTGTATACAGATGAGTTTCTAAAACAATATATGGCCATCGG
>RFXU01000034.1 GCA_009921505.1 Flavobacteriaceae bacterium | reverse complement strand
AATTCCCAGTCTTGATCGTTCTTAAGGGCCTGATCAATAATGGAGAGGGCAGGAGCAATATTCTCGGATTCCTCTTTTGATTTAACCAACTCTGATTTCAATTTGTTCAGGGTAGTGTTTTTATTGATCATACTCATGGTAGAGATGGCCAGTTCTCTATTGCGCGCTTCAATATCTTGCTGAAGTTGCTGGTTCTTCAGGGCCATAATCTCTTTTTGAGCAGCCAAATCACGAAGTTCCAGATCGGCTGTTTTGGCTTTTAACATGCGGTCTCTTTGGCGTTTGTAATACCCGCGATAGCTCAAGTTAAGCCCTATGAGAATAAGCGTCCCGAGGATTATATAGAGCATCATGGCAAGCGTTGAACGATACCAGGGAGGGGTGACTTCAAAATTATAGGTAAGCGGGTTTTCTAGGATTATCCCATTGTACATGGTACGTACTTCAAACGAGTATTGATCTGGGGGTAAATTGGTAATTTCAAAAGAGCTTTGCTCAGACCACTCGCTCCACTGATTGTAGTAAGGTAAAATGCGATAGGAATACAATATGTTGTTGTATTTACCGTAATCAGGAAAATGAAAATTAAAACTTAGATTGTTGAAACGATAATCGAGTTCAGTAGGATTCAACCACGGCAAGTTGATCGATGCCCCTTCTGAGTCGGTTGCCGTGAGCCTGTCAAACTGCGTACTGAGGTTCGGGGTACTTGGCGATTGTCCCTGGACCCTGAGATACCCTTGAGCGTTCCCATAAATCATTTCATTGGCTGCGGTAAAAGACAAGTTCTCATGACCAGGCAGATCTTGCCTTAAATCCTTTGACAAACTCAAATAATTAAATTGATAGGAGCCATCGATTGGATCGGTGGAAACGCCCACAAGATTTTGATCAGTAAAAAACCAAAGCCGCCCATAATTATCGGCAATCATGCGGCCCGTGGTATAATGATGATCTTCAAAAAGGGCACTGAGTTCTTGGTCCTTTATAAACTCTTTGGATTGAGCGGTTTTGCGAAATACGCCGTGTTCAGAGGCGTAATAAAGCGCGCCTTGATAAGTCTCTAGATCGGAGTGAATACCTTTTTCCAGTTCAGGAACCAATGAATATTCCAAAATGTTTTTAAAGTTCGAGTCAGGTCTTAATAGGAATACGCCTTTATATTCATGACTTACCACGATTTCGTTAGTTGGGGTGATTTCAAAGTGTTTTGCTGAGTAATCGAAGCCCTCAATCTTATGCGATAAACGCCATAGCCCGGAAGTGTTTTTACTCAGCAAATAAAGCCCGTCATAATTGCCTTGAAGGACTAAATCATCGCGTCCATTAAGGGGTTTAAAGTCCCAAGCGCCTTGGATGTCGGATATTTTACTGACTTGACCTGCGCGGATGATAAAGGTTCCTGCATTATGCCCACAAAATAAGGTGTCACCGAGGGGCACCAAACTCCATACTTGACCAGCGGTCCCGGGCACTCGTTCAAAAGGCACTTTTTCATCCAGGGGTCTAAAAAAGAGCCCTTGATTCGTTCCCAAATACAGATGGCCATTAAAGATCGCAGAGGCGTATGTTGTGCCGAGTAAACCGTTTTGTTCCACGTAAGGCCGAATATTGGAGGCGGCATTTATGCAAGCAATACCATTGTCTAGACCCGCCCAAATATTAGACTGTGCATCCTCAAAAAGACTCAAAACAGTATTGTTTTCAATACCGTTACTTCTGGTAAAATGAAAATCGATATTTTGGTTTGATTGATTTAAGGCAATTAAACCATCTGCAATCGTACCCAGGACCAATCGGCCATTTTTTGTGGCGGTTAGGCTATAAAGCTCATACTCACTAAGGGCTGCATTTAATGAGTTAGACCAAGGCGTAAAGACCGAATCTTCTAAAATAAAAAGGCCTTTATTCTCATGTGCAAAAACCGTCTGACCCATCACGGTGGCAGCGCCGACCAGCCGCCCCGTTGTTGTTATTTCTGAACGATTCACCAATTGTTTTTGACCATTTTGAACCGTGTACAAACCGTGATTTAAGTCGTGAAAATAAAGTTGACCACTGACCACAAAAGCCTTAGAAAGTGTATGCTCAGCCTCAACTATTACCGTATTATTGGTGGCCAAATCCATCATGATCAGGCGTTGAAGGGACTGAGCAACAAGCCATTTATCGTAAGTAAAAATCTGCCAAAATTGTTCGTCCTCTATGGGTTGAATCCCCCGCTGTTCCATTAATGAGGTATAGGTCAAGCCTCCTTTATCGTCTGCGAGCCAATACCCAAAATCCATATAAAACCCCGTGTAAATGCGATCGCCAATGGCGTTTACAGAACGCATCACACTCTGGTTGGGCGTGGGGTAGAGCGCCCATCGGTTTCCATTAAAACGCAATAAGCCGTCGTTGTTAGCCGCGTAAATTTCATTATCAGGCCCTTGGGTCACCATCCAATTTTGATTGTTGGCGCCATAAATTTCTGCCGTATAATTAACAATGGGTGGCAGTTCTTGGCCGTGACTTGGCCATAGTGCTATTTGAAAAAGTCCCAGTAACAGTATAAATAGAGGCCGAATATGCATAGAGGGCGTTTACAGAAGCTCAAATTAAGCGATATTATTCAACAAAGCCAAATAGCAGGACCTCCCAACGTTTAGCGGTTTATGGTAATTAAAATAGATCGTATGCCCATTGAACTCGCCCGAGACCAGATAATGGGTGCCCTGGAACACATTGTTTTTGATTTCAACATGTAAGGGTGATTTAAGTCGGGTCAATTTGAGTTGATGTGGGAGTAAATAAAGTTCTTTTGGGGATAAAACTCCTTTTGGAATTTTTGAAAAAGCACCGAAGAATCCCGCTAAATAAGGACTATTCAGGGATTGAAAAAGTAATTGCGGCGCTTCAAATCGCAATAAGGTGTGCTCCCCTAATACGGCAATTTGATCAGCATAACCCAGAGCCTCATAAGCGTCATGTGTGGCAGTGAGACAAGTGATTCCTTGTTCTTTCAAGTATCCAAATAGGCGGCGTCTTAGGTCCGCTCGCCGCGGAAGATCTATTTGGCTAAAAGGTTCGTCCAATAACAGAATTTCAGGCTCGGTCGCCAAGGCTTTAGCCAGAGCGATACGTTGTCTTTGTCCTCCGCTTAACAAACGGGCTTTGGTATGCTTCATTGCAGAGAGCCCCACAACCTCTAAAAGCTCATCCACCCGCTGATCGCTTGCCTTTAAATCAAATCTAGGAAGATCAGCAGCTATATTTTCGGCCACTGTAGTCATGGGCATTAGAGTAAATTCTTGATCGACCAGCTTCATAAACGGAGCCCCAGGAATTAAAAGAGATTCTGGGCCGGGTACTTCTTGACCAAGCCAAAAAATTTGGCCTTTGGGTAGCGGTAAAAGACCAAAAATTAGATGCAAAAGGGTAGACTTTCCCCCGCCACTTTCTCCCAAAATAGCTAAATGATCCCCTTGATCCAGCGAAAAATTTACATCACGTAAAACGACATCTTCCTGGTAAGCGAAGTGTTTTATATTGACCTCAAGGACTTTTTTTTCGGCCAAAAGATTAGGTTTTTAGGTTGTCGCCCACCGTTTCAGGAAGCACGCGATACCCCATATGGAATAGGGTAAACCCAAAAATATCTGAGTATTGCTCAATGGTTTTACTCACTGGCGTTCCTGCGCCGTGGCCCGCGTCAGTTTCAATCCTAATCAGTACTGGGGCGTCCCCGCTTTGTTTGGCTTGAAGTTCTGCCGCAAATTTAAAACTATGGGCTGGCACAACGCGATCATCATGATCTCCTGTAGTGACTAAGGTTGCAGGATAAGCCACCCCTTCTTTTACATTGTGCACCGGGGAATAACCCAATAGATAATTGAACATCTCCGGACTGTCTTGAGCGGTTCCATAATCATAGCCCCAACCGGCACCTGCGGTAAAGGTGTGGTAACGCAGCATATCTAAAACTCCAACTGCGGGCAAGGCTACGCGCATCAAATCAGGCCGCTGTGTCATAACAGCACCGACCAGGAGCCCACCGTTTGACCCACCGCGCACGGCCAAATAATCACTACTAGTGTAATCATTTTCGATCAGGTATTCTGCGGCAGCGATAAAGTCATCAAAAACGTTTTGCTTCTGCATTTGGGTTCCTGCCTTATGCCAGGTCTTTCCGTATTCTCCGCCACCGCGAATATTCGGCACGGCATAGATGCCGCCTTGCTCAAGCCAAACGGCATTGACGATACTAAAAGAAGGCGTAAGGCTAATGTTAAATCCGCCGTATCCGTAAAGAATCGTAGGATTTTTACCGTCGCGCTTTATTCCTTTTTTGTAGGTAATGATCATCGGCACCTGGGTCCCGTCTTTTGAGGCATAAAAAACTTGCTCACTGGTATAGTCCTCAGATTTGAAGTCTATCGCAGGAGTAATAAATAATTCTGAAGCTCCAGAGGCGATGTCCATTTTATAAACACTGCCTGGAGTCGTATAATTAGTAAAAGAGTAAAAGAGTTCAGTTTCGTCTTTTTCGGCCCCAAAACCGCCGGCACTTCCCGGCCCAGGCAATTCGATTTGTCGAATTTCATTTCCATTGTAATCGTACTGAAAGACCTGTGAAATCGCATCAACCATATACTCAGCAAAAAGATAGCCCCCTGCAGTATTAATGGACAAAACGTGTTCTTTTTCAGGAATAATGTCTTTCCAGTGTTCTGATGTGGGTGCAGATAAATCAGTGCGCACCACACGCTTATTCGGCGCATCTAGGTTCGTACTTAAATAAAGGGTTGTCCCGTCTGTATCAATCACAGAAGTGTCGCTATCGCTATGGCCCACTATGGTGATAAAGCCGAGTTCTGGGCGCTCAAAATCCATGATATACAGCTTGTTTCCTGAAGTGGCATTACTGGCACTAACCACCAAATAGCGTTGATCATCGGTCACCCCACCACCTACATAGCGGTATTTTTCTTCAGGATCCCCCCCAAAGATTAATTGGTCCTGGGATTGTGCTGTCCCTAATTTGTGATAGTACAACTTATGGCGATCTGTTTTTTCCGAGAGTTCGCTGCCTTTTGGTTTGTCATAACTTGAATAGTAAAAGCCTTCGTTGCCCCGCCAAGAAAGCCCACTGAATTTGACGTCCATTAAGGTGTCTCCTACCAGTGTCTTGCTTTCGGTCTCCATGACTAAAACTTTTCTCCAATCGCTTCCGCCCTCAGAAATGCTGTAAGCGGCATAGCCCCCATTTTTTGAAAAACTTACCCCACCAAGAGAAATCGTGCCGTCTTCTTTAAAGGTATTTGGGTCCAAAAAGACTTCGGCATCTTCAGCGCTACCCCCAGTTTTGTAGCGGTAAAGAACATATTGGTTTTGTAGCCCGTTGTTTTTATAAAAATAAGTATAGTCCCCTTCTTTGAATGGGGCGGTTACTTTTTCGTAATTCCAAAGCTGGGTGAGTCGTGATTTAAGCGCCTCTCGAAATGGGATTTCATTTAAATGCCCAAAGGTAACTTTGTTTTGCTCAGCGACCCAAGCACCCGTTTCTTCGCTGCGGTCATCCTCAAGCCAACGATACGGATCCGTTACTGGAGTGTCGAAATACTGATCAACTGTATCGACCTTTTTCGTTTCTGGATAACTCAGGGGACTGAATTCAGGTTTTTGAGTTTGGTTACAGCTCATTGCGATGACAATTACAGAGAGAAGACTAAGTTTTTTCATAGGGGGAACTTTTGAAACTCGAAAATAAGCATTTTCCGTGGGATTCGTTGGGATAAAAAAAACCGCCCATTCGGGCGGTTTTAATTGTCTTAAAGTAAAACTTGATTTTGCCAAGACATGAATCAAGACTGCCTAAAAAAGGCGTTATCCAAATTATTTCTTGATGAATTTTTGACTACGCACACTTCCAGCCTGAGTCAATCTCAAGACGTAATTCCCCTGGGCCAGTGCGCCCACATTGATGCTGCCATTGGTCAAAACGCCTTGTGTTACGACCTTACCTTGCATATCGAAGACATCGAACTGTGCTCCTTCAACACTTTGGGCACCACTTACCATAAGCATATCACGTACTGGGTTTGGTGATAAAGCAAGGGACAAAGGATCTTGATCGCTTACCCCAAGAATCGTAGACCCTTCTACGATAACTATAGTTTGGTCTACAGCCACATTTTCAAGAGTGTCGACAATTCCAGAAGGCCATTGAACTGTAATGGTTGCAATTTCTGTGTCTTGTCCAAGTCCAAAATGCGTATTCAGGGTACTCATCAATCTAAAGCCTTCACCACTGCGTACCTCACGGATTTGACTCCCGAGGTCAGACACTACCGTAATGCGCGCCCCGATACCGTTGCGATTACTCTCTACACCTACGGTATTGATGGTTAGATAATGGTTGTCATTGGCATTGTTCATGTAGATGGTGCTTCCGGTAAACGAATCGACAAAACCATCGTTATTCAAGTCCCCGAAACTACCGTTGTTGCTTGGCAATACGTTGTTATAAAGGGTAAAGGTTAAATCTCCGTTATTCAAGAAAATATGGCCATTAGAAGCGATGTCTACAAAACCATCATTATTGAAATCATAAGCGCAGTTTTCGATACCCGTAGCGGCTAAATCTTGCACCCCAGAAGTTGCAGAAATATTAGTAAAAGTACCATCCCCGTTATTGGTCATAAGCTTGTGTGCAAAAGGATCCGTGCTGTTTCCCACAAATACATCCATATCGCCATCGTTGTCGTAATCCGCCCAAGCAGAGGACCAGGTTTGCATTGGGTCTTGTAGTCCAGCAGAAGCGGCAAGTTCTGTAAAGTTACCGAAGCCATCGTTTTGGTGCAACTCATCTTCACGACGTGCGGGTTCTCCACCACACTTGGCGTTAAACATGTCCATATCACCGTCATTGTCATAATCAATCCATACAGAGCCATAGTGACCACCACTAGGGTAATCTCCAATTCCTCCCTGGAAATAGGTCAAATTCCCTTGTCCATCATTGATGTAGTATACGTTAGGTTCTACGTCGTGACAAACAAAAGCGTCTAGGTGCCCATCATTGTTGATGTCAACGAAGTTGGAGCGTTGTGAAAACACGTATTGCGGAAAAGAAATTTCTTGAAAACCATTTCCTGAATTATTGGCGCGCATAATGGTTACACCATTCCCTCCTCCATAGAGCAAATCAGTATAACCGTTACCGTCGTAATCGGCGGCTGCAAGACTCCAAGAAGGTAAGTTATCTGCCGGCGAGGTAAACAAGATTTCTTCGACAAATGAACCATCGGTTTGCTGATAAAAGACTTGCACAGACGAAGTCGCTACAGAGACAATATCGTCTAAAAAGTCACCATTCATGTCCACCACAGCGCGATCAGAGCGACTGGTGTCAATGAATTCAGGAGTAAAAGAAATTTGACCAAAAGCCGATGCGGTAAAGGCTATCAAGGTCGCAAGAGTAAAGATTGATTTCATAAAGTAATAATTAGTGTTTGCTTAGTCACAAACGGTCGTTAAGTTTTGGATCCATTGTTCAATAAATTCTAAAGACTCTTCATGACGAAGACTTCGGCCTAATAAAGGCATTCGGTATTCTTCATCGGTGGTATGCAGCCTAAAGAACAAGACTGAGCCTTGTGCATTACCAGGCTCAATAATTTTGGCGTTTTCGAATCCCGGTATGGGCGTGTCTGGGTCAACACAAACCCCGAGATTTGCTAAATCCGCACTACCGGAAAAATTCATGCGTAATGCACGATAATCGCAATGTCCGCTGTCGCTATGACAACTCGCACAATTAATATCAAAATAAGAGCGAACACGCGTCTCCAGATCCTGTGTTTCGTCGGACCAATCCACTACGGTATTGATTTGGGAGGGGAAGCCCGTTTCAAGGTAACCCACATCGGCCCATTTTTCAAGTTGGTTTTTTGCCCCGTCAGCATAATCAAACAAACCATTAAGATTCTGTGGCTTGGGCCCTATCGGCGTTTCTTCTTGATAGGCCTTGTGACAGGTGTAGCACTGGCTGTTTGAGGGAATGCGATAGTTTACAAAGTTAGTTTGTCCGTTTTCAACCCATTCAATCGGCACATTAGCACCATAACCCTCTACATCAAGCATGGCTTCCTGTTGCTCCGCATCCCAAATATAATCCGCGAACCGGTTGGGAAGTTGAGCAACACATCGTCACTCACGAAAGAAGCGCTGCGGCCTTCAGGCATCCAAACAAAACGCTTTTTATGCGCGTAATCTGTAAATAAGGTACTAATGGGCTCATAGGGCAAAACCCCAAATGCGGGCTCTTGTTGGGCCATAGGCCCTTCAAAAAAGTGATAATCGGAAAGTTTTGGATAAGGGACTAAGGACAAATCCAGAGTTACTGGAGTCACCGGTAAAATATTGATGGTAATCAGGGCGTTGCTGCATTGATTTCCCATTTCATCACATACACTATAAATAAAACTATCTTCACCCAAAGCCCCAGGATTTGGCGTGTAGGTTAGACGTGCTTCTCCGAGGTTATTGTGCGCGGTGATACTCGCGGTTCCTTTGCTCGGGGCATCTAGTAGAATTTGCCCATCAATGGGAACATTAGTGTCGTTTTCTAAAATATCAAGGGTTAAAACAGCGTTTTGAAAAACCTCCGCTTGATCTGCTAAGGCGCTAATATTTAGAGGGGTATATCCGTTGTCGTCGTCGCTACAGCTCCAAAACCCCAATATAGTAATGAGGGTCAAAATAGAGACCCGCGTAATGTTTTTTGCACGCATACTCTGTATGTATTCTAAAGCTTGCATAGAAAGGCTAATGTACTAAAATCTTTAATACAAAACTTACCCAGAAACTTACCCAGAAACTTGCCCTAAAAGCGCTTGTATAAACGCTGCAAATAATCTGAAAAACGTTGCCTTAAATTAGATGATTCGCGCACAAATATTCTGCGATTTGAACGGCATTGGTGGCGGCTCCTTTGCGCAAATTATCTGCGACAATCCATAGGTTTAGGCTATTTGATGCACTCAGATCACGACGCAATCGTCCGACAAACACCTCGTCTTTACCATGAGCATTTATCGGCATTGGATAGAGGTTATTTAAAGGCTCATCTTCCAAAATTACCCCTGGGGTGTTGCCGAGGATATGGCGCACTTCTGATAGGTCAAAATCGCGATCGAAAGTCAGGTTAACGGACTCACTGTGGCCCCCTTCAGTAGGTATGCGTACAGCCGTTGCGCTGATTTTAAAACTTGACTCTCCCATTATTTTTTGCGGCTCGGTAGCAAGCTTCATTTCTTCTTTAGTGTAGCCATTGTCTAAAAACACATCACAATGAGGCAAAGCATTTTTGTGAATTCGATGAGGGTATGCCTTGGGGCCATCGACCCCATTAATTTCATCATTCAACTGTTGAACGGCCTTTTGCCCTGTTCCAGAAACCGATTGATAGGTTGAAACCAGAACACGGTTTATGCCGTATGCTTTGTGGAGCGGCGCCATAACCATAACCAACTGTATTGTGGAGCAGTTAGGGTTGGCAATTATTTTGTCTTCTGTAGTTAAAATGTTGGCATTTATCTCTGGAACGACGAGTTTGATTTCAGGATGCATGCGCCAAAAAGATGAATTGTCAATGACGGTACACCCTATTTCTGCGAATCGAGGGGCCCAGTCTCTTGAGACATCGCCTCCGGCCGAAAAAAGAGCGAGCTCAGGCTTTTCATCAAGCGCTTCTTGTAGCCCTAAAATCTTATAGGGCTGCCCCTGAAAAACAACTTTTTTGCCGATGGAGGCTTCACTGGCAACAGGGATTAAATGTGAAACGGGAAATGACCGAGACGCTAAAGCCTCTAACATAATTTGTCCGACCATACCAGTAACGCCGACTACAGCTACTCTCATAATGCGGGTTTAATGCCCTCAAAAGTAATATTAAACGATGAGGTTTTTTGGCAATTAACAAAAAAATACCCCTAGGCTCGACTAGGGGTTTGGTGAATAATAAGCAGTGTAGCGGCACACTATTTTTTCAGAGCATCTCTAATTTCTTGTAACAATTCTACCTCCGTTGGTCCTGACGGGGGCGGCGGTGGCGCGGCCTCTTTTTTACGCTCTAGTTTTCGATAACTTTTAATGACCAAAAAAAGGATAAACCCAACAATCAATAAGTTAATGATACTGTTGATCCAAGTCCCATATAAAATTGCATTTTCAGCGGTAATTAGTCCGCCATGTTCATCATAAACTGCGGGAGACAAAATCAGCTTGAAGCTTGAAAAATCCATTCCTCCAGTAAATTGTCCCACCAAAGGCATCATAATATACTCGGTAAAACCCTTGACCACGGCACCCACGGCACCAGCTAAAATAACGGCCACGGACAATTCAATTACATTGCCCGTCATGATAAATTCTTTAAATTCTTTGAGCATACTGGATTTGATTAGGTCTTTAAAACTAAGAAAATATGTTTAAAGTTTACTCCAGAAAAAATGGAATGCGCGGAAGTTGCCAAGGAATTTGCCTTAAGACGTTGTTTTTGTCAAGAGCAAATACATTGATTACGGCACAATCGACCGCTTTATCCTTTTTGAAAGTCCTGTAAGGAGCTCGTATGAAATGGTCCCGGCCCCTTCAGCAAAATCTTGGGCTCCGTGCTGTTGGTCAAATATGACTGCGGTATCTCCGGGTTTGCAGGAGATGTTTGTTACGTCCACCATCAGCATGTCCATACAAACATTTCCTAAGATATGGGCGGGCTGATCGTGAATCCAAACACAGCCATTTTCCTTGCCGAAAATTCTATGTAATCCATCTGCGTGCCCCAGGGGTAGACTGGCGATTACAGTGGGCTGTTGAGCAATAAAACCGTGATTATAACCCACGCTTTGTCCTGTCGCTACTTGATGAATTTGCAAAATGGGCGCTTTTAATTGCGCTACCGGGCGAAGTAAACGATCGTATTTCGGATCATTCCCATAACCATAAAGACCAATGCCACAACGAACCATATCATACTGGGCCTCAGGGTAATTTAAGACTCCGGAAGTGTTACATAGATGTCGCCATGGATGCTTAAACTGAGGGTTATTGTCGCGCATTTTTTGCGTGAATGTTGCGTAGAAAGAATCGTATCGTTTGATTTGATCGCGCGTGAATTCTTCTGCATCTAGGTCATCACTCGCGCCGAGATGAGAGAAAACGGAACTAATGTTCAAACAATCCGTGCCTTGAATGGCGCTTACAACTTCTGTAATTTCTTCAAAAGCCATTCCCAATCGATTAAGCCCCGAGTTAAACTTAAGGTGCACAGGATAATCCTTGATGTTTTTGGATTCCAAAAAGTCAATCCATTGGCGCATTAGTGAAACACTGTAGAGACTGGGCTCTAAATTATGTTCCAAAATATGTTCAAAATGGGCCGCCATAGGGTGCAGCAACAATATAGGCGTTTTGATGCCAGCGGTCCTTAGTTCAGCACCTTCCAAGGCATAGGCCACGCCAAAGTAATCCACGCCTAAATCGACCAATTTTTGAGCCACAGGACCAGGGGCATGACCATAGGAAGAAGCTTTTACAACCGCCAGAAATTTGGTGTCTGCATTAAGTTTTTGTTTTAAAACCCCGTAATTATGTGCCAGGGCATTCAAATCAATAAATAAGGTGGGTTCCTGTACCATATAGGGTTATGCGCTGGGCGAATCCGAAGGGCCTGAGTCTTTTTTGGCGGGATTATTTTTTCGTTCTTGCATGGCCTGGACAAAAGCTGCTCTGCTCAAAGCCTGGTATTCTTGAGTTTCACCGAGCAATACGAGATCGTCATTTGAGTCGAGACGATAACTGTATTGAGCCAAACGCCCCGTTCTACTGCAAATGGCATGGACTTTAGTGACGTATTCTGCTGTAGCCATTAATTGGGGCATGGATCCAAAAGGAATTCCTTTATAGTCCATGTCCAGGCCTGCAATAATTACGCGCACCCCATTATTGGCCAAAGTATTGCATACCGCGACTATAGCATCATCAAAAAACTGGGCTTCGTCGATGCCGACCACTTCATAGCCAATGGCTCGGTTCAAAAGCTCTTTAGCTTCTTTTACCGCTTCAGCTTCGAATTCATTACTGTCATGAGAAACCACATTGTGCTGGGCATAGCGTTGATCCATTTCTGGCTTAAACACAGCTACTTTTTGTTGGGCCAGTTCGGCCCGCTTAAGTCTTCTAATCAATTCTTCGGTTTTACCCGAGAACATGGACCCGCATATAACTTCCATCCAACCGTATGAAGCATCGTTATTTGGAGCCTGTTCAAGAAACATATTGAGCGGTTTAGAATAAAATGGATTTCTTTGACGTTTCGTATTAGGATGCGTAAATTTAACAAAACAAAATAGAGTGCGACCCGCTTAGCCAAAAAGAATGATCGAACAAAACCAACATAAACTCCATGAAATCGCACGCGACATATTGGATTTAGAAATAGCGCTTGATGAATCGAGCGATCCTAGGGCGCAAGGCGAATTATTGATCGCCATAGACAATCTAAAGGAGCACACGCGTTTACTTTACGAGGCCTTAGTGGTGATGCGTCACGAATTAACTTTACCACGAGAATCGGCCTCCGACCCGCTTTTAGACCCCACCGATCCTACGGGTTCAGATGAATCTGCGCTTTATGACGATCCCATGGGCCCAAACGACTATGTGGATCAAACGGAAACTCTGGCCCAACTTGATGAGCACACTGACCCTTATGAGGCAGAAGAATTAACCGACTTTAATCAAAACAATCAGGTCCCTATTTTTGAGCCGTCAACAGAAAAAATAAAAGATATCGTGGCCCAGATGCCCCCCGAAACTCAGCAGGTTGACGATTTATTTGAGAGCATTACTGACGGAAGTCAAGAGGCCCAAGAGGTCCTTTCTCATTATCAGGAGGAGATTGAATTTGAGCCGGTGCTTTCTGTGGATGAGGCCGAAGAAACCATTCAAACGGAATCCAACCAAACGGATGACACACACTTTGAGGAGGAAATTCATTCAGAGGCATCCACGGCAGGACACAAGGCAGAAACTTTAGGCGACCTGAATTCAACGCTACCCAAACCCAAATCGGTCAATGATCGATGGGGGCGCTTGTCTGTGGGGCTTAACGATCGTACGGCATTTGTTCAACACCTGTTTTTAGGTGATGTAGAAGGGTTTAATCGGGTGCTTTCACAGATCAATACTTTTGAAACCCTTGATGAAGTAAATGATTTTTTAAGGGATCAGGTCAAGCCGGAATACAACAATTGGGAGGGAAAAGAGGCCGTAGCCGATCGATTAATGCGTCTCGTTCAACAAAGGTTTAACGCCTAATACAGGGATCAATGGCCGGCAAACTCTATTTAGTCCCTACCCCGATAGGCAACTTACAAGACATGACTTTTCGCGCCGTTGAGGTGTTGAATCAGGTGGATTTAATCCTGGCCGAAGACACCCGCACCAGCGCCAAATTATGCAAGCATTATGATATTCTGACCCCGATGAAGAGCCACCACATGCACAACGAGCACAAAATGCTCCAAGGGGTGGTCGCTCAGCTTCAATCAGGCGCCTCGGTAGCTGTAATCAGTGACGCAGGGACGCCTGGAATTAGCGATCCTGGATTTCTTTTGGTTCGCGCAGCCCTTCAGGAGGGTGTGGACATAGAATGTCTGCCGGGTCCAACGGCCTTTGTGCCTGCGCTTGTGGCCAGTGGTTTACCCTGTGACCGATTTGTGTTTGAAGGTTTTTTGCCGGTAAAAAAAGGCCGCCAGACGAGATTGACTGAACTCACACAAGAAACCAGAACGATGGTTTTTTATGAGTCTCCACATAAGTTGCTCAAAACATTGAGCGACTTTTGCTCTGTTTTTGGCCCGGAGCGTTTTATCTCCGTATCGCGCGAAATAAGCAAACTGCATGAGGAAACCATTCGTGGGACCTGTCAATCGGCATTGGAGCATTTTACCTTGCAGGCCCCGCGCGGTGAGTTTGTCATAATTCTTGCAGGAAGCACCAAACCATCCACTAAAGAAAAAGGGTTTAAAAATAAAATGAGCCAATGACCGAAAAGAGCTGGCAATTCAAGCCCGAACCCGATCCTGAGATTACCCAGAATTTAGCGCGTGCGTTACAGGTGCCTCAAGCCGCAGCGCGACTTTTGGTGCAGCGCGGGGTAGAGAGTTTTGAGGCCGCTAAGCAATATTTTAGACCCGACTGGACCCAACTGCACGATCCATTTTTAATGAAAGATATGGATCGCGCGGTCGCCCGAATCCAAGAGGAAGTGGCCCGCGGCAATCCGATTATGGTTTTTGGGGATTACGATGTAGACGGAACCACTTCGGTTTCGCTCATGATGGCTTATTTAAAGCGCTATAGTGTGCCGCTCACCCCATATATCCCTGATCGTTATCAAGAAGGATACGGGATTTCAAAACAAGGGATTGATACGGCAAAACAGCTAGGTATAGGCCTGATCATCGCCTTAGACTGTGGGATAAAAGCCAATGAACAAGTGGCGTATGCTAAAACACTGGGGATCGATTTTATTATTTGTGATCATCACTTGCCGGGGGAAACTTGGCCCGAGGCCGCAGCGGTACTCGACCCAAAAAGACCCGACTGCCCTTATCCCTACAAAGAACTCTGTGGCTGCGGCGTGGGGTTTAAACTCATTCAGGCACTGCATCAAAGTGAAGGACACGACCCTCAGGAACTTTCGCCTTTTTTAGACTTAGTGGTGACGGCGATCGCTGCAGATATTGTCCCCATAACAGGGGAAAACAGAACGCTTGCGTATTTAGGACTAAAACAAGTCAATGAAGAACCGCGCCCAGGATTAGCGGCGCTTTTGTCGAGCGCAAAAGCCCAGCCTTATCGAATCCGGGATTTAGTTTTTGTAGCCGCCCCGCGGATCAACGCTGCGGGCAGAATCAAGCACGGCGCTCACGCGGTAGAACTCCTTTTGGCAGGCTCAGCCGAAGAAGCCCAGGCCATGGCTGAGGCCATTGAACGGTATAATCTAGAACGCAGAAGTCTGGATCAAGAGATTACACAACAGGCCTTAGATCAAATCATAAATCAAGGGGAGCAAGAAGCGGCCGCAACAGTGGTGTATGATCCGAGCTGGCATAAAGGCGTGGTGGGGATCGTGGCCTCTCGCCTTATAGAAACCTATTATCGACCCACCGTAGTTTTTACCCAAAGCGGGGATCATCTTGCGGCATCCGTACGCTCGGTAAAAGGCTTCGACGTTTATCAGGCTTTGGAAGCTTGTAGTGGCTATATGTTGCAATTTGGAGGGCACAAATACGCTGCGGGACTTACCCTAGACCCAAGTCAATTTGAAAACTTTAAACAGGCCTTTAACCA